>DASYCG010000064.1:0-7192 GCA_036500325.1 Herbaspirillum sp.
CGACCGTCGGTTTCAGATGATCTCATCAATTGCCCTCCAAAGAGTGCGCCGACGTCGGAAATGGATGGCACACGCAAACTTGCGTATCCCGATATCGCAGAAATTTCGGTGCTGGCCGGTGATTTCGTTTTACTAGCGCAAACCAGCATTGCATTGATTGAGAGCGACGACACCCGCTGTTACGCCCCTTGATAACGGCGTAGACGATGAACGATTTCGAAAAAACTTAGCGGACTTCGATGCAATACCGAAAGCCCATATTGATTATAAACACGGATTGGTAATGACTGAAAATGAAGTTACCCTAAATTTTCGCGAGGGAATTTTGTTGCAATTACTGTTGAAGGGGCGCGTTAAAAAACAGACTGTGATCGAGGCCGCATGGGGTGATAACGGTGTCGTTGTGACGGAGGCAAGCTATCACCAGTTAGTAAGATCGTTGCGGAAGAAGTTTGCGGAAATCGGGCTGCCGGCTAACGCAATTAAAACGCTGCCTCGTTTCGGACTTGAATATCTGCTTGAAAAATCAATTTCAAATTCAAATAACTCGAATCCGAATCCGGAAACTGAATTGACGCCGGCGCCATTGGACCGGGCTCTGCCTGAAATTTGCCGGGAGATCCCTGCGAAAGATCCCTCCGTCGCTCGGCCGGCTCCCCGCCGCAGCGTCAAATGGTCCATGCAATTGCTGTTGGTGATATGTCCGTTGATCGTCGGTATTTTTATAGGCCATTTGGCCTATCGCGGCGGACAGACGCAAATGAGGGCGATTGCCAATGACTTCGGCGTTCATTTGTTCGATCTTGGCAACGCGCAGTTCGATGCCAATTTGATGCGGGAAATCAAGAATAGAAGTAATCGCGGCGAATATGTCTACATGAGCAGAACCGGACAAAAGGCGTGGCTTAACGTTTGCGCCGGCCCTGTTCAGGAGGATTTCTCATTTTGTCGCCAGGACCACTTTTTGCTCTATTAGCGGCGTCCAGGCGAAAGGCTTGATGTGATTTCAGTGGAGCCGATCGAACGAACCAATATCCCGTTTTCTATATATTTGAAGAACAATGCGCCGCCTGCCACACTGATGCCTATGCCAGTCAGCATTCCCAATATATTCATCGGCGGGGACTGCGGAAAATAGATGAAAAATGCGGCATTAACCAGCAGGCACAATGGATAATGAATCAGAAAAATCGAATAGGAAATGCGGCCGAGATAGGCCAGGACCGGACCGAAGGAGCGCTGGCCGATGCCTGGATATTGCCTTGCCAGGCCAAGCAGTACCATGAGTGATCCGGCCAGCACGATGCGAATACGGAATTCGACTAATGTCGCCGCAATAACCACGATGGCCAGCAGCGCCAGCCAAATCAGCCCTTTACGCCGATTCGACGCCCAGTACGCAAGTATGCCGCCACCGTAGGACCCAAAAAAATACAGGCCGATATTGTCCCAGGCGTCATAGCGATTAACGATGAATAAAGAAAAAATACAGATCGACAAAACCAGTAACGGCGCCAGCAAAGTGCGTTTGGGATGACGCTGGGCGACCAGTCCGCACGCCCAAAACAACAGTACAGTAAACGAAAAGAGTTGGAAATCAATCGACACGTACCAGACGCCGGCGGATAAAGCTTCTTGGTGTACCAGATCTTGCAACAGAAAAATATTGGCAAATAGCTGTGGAATGGTCGGCAATTCCGGCACTTCATAATGGGTCAATGTACTTCTGACCAATCCAGCACAAACGATTGCTACGATTAATGCGAACCAAAGGGGAATGACCAGACGTAGAAAACGTTGTTTGATGGCTTGCAACGGATGGCGCAGCGATACGATGCCGCCGGGCGCAAATTTTCCGGCGACCAAAAATCCTGCTGTGACGAAAAACACTTGCACGGCGAGGCGGCCATTTTGATACAGCCAATTGATCAAATTCGGTATTAACGGGTGCGCAATGTCGGACATCGGTCCGTAAAACGCCAAATGATGCGAAACAATAAATAAACAGGCGATGGCCTTGAGTGCATCGATACAAGGGATACGGGAATTCGTTTGCATTTGTTCTATTTTTTGCGTCGTTTTGGCGCTTGGGATCTATTGGCCGGGACAGCTCCGGTTGCCAGCGGCATTCCGCGGAGCCAATAGTATCGTAAAGCGGTGCGTGACGTACATTTGGGCATAACCGTGTTGCAGTATTTCGGTTTGCGTGTAAAAAACCGCCCGCAAAACACGCGGACGGCTGAAAAATGAACGGCGGGCGCATTTTGCGCCTACCGTTGTAACGCTTAGATTCCTATGCCGCCATTCTTATGCGGCCTTAGCAACCTTATGCAGCCAGTTGCTGCTGAATGCCGGCCAAGGTCCAGCCACCCGAGCCGCTAACCGGTTTGGACAGATTCCACACTTCCGAAAATGCTGCCGTCGGCGTATTGGCGTCTTCCTTGATCATTCCTGAGAATTTCACACTGGCAAGATAATCGTTATTCACGGTGTCGATACCCAGCAATTCAGCGTCCAGCGCCATGACATCGGTATGATTTGCCGCCGCGCCGCGTTCCTGGATCTGCATTTTTATTTCAGCAAACATCTCGGGCGTCGTGAATTCGCTGATGTCGTTGACGTCGGCTTTGTCCCAGGCTGCCTGCAGGCGGATGAAGTAGGTTTTCGCATGGCGCAGGAAACCTTGCGTATCGAAATCTGCAGGAACACCCCAAGGTTCGGTATCGTTGCCTGCAACGGTATCCAGGCCTGAAGCCGCAACGCCGCCGGGCGTCATGTTCGATGTGCTTGATCCGGCGGAGGCCTCTGATGCATGTTGCAGCGAAGCCGGCTGCGCCGGGTCCATCCGGTTTTCTGAATTTTTCGGGAACAACGCAGTGGGGAAGGCGCCAGGGGCGTTAGCTGTATTGGCAAATGCAGGTGTCGATCCTGGTACACCGCCGGTACGACGCTTGTACCAACGATAAGCAAGCATTGCCACGGTCGCGATCAAACCGACCATCAACATGGTGCTGATCATGCTTGCCAGTGCACCGCCCATTCCCATGCTGGACAATAGTGCGCCCAGGCCGAGACCGAGCAAGGCGCCACCCAGGATACCCTTCCATGGGCTAGGTTTGGCGCCTGCTGCCGGGCCTGCCGCGGCAGGCGCAGCAGCAGGTTTTGCCGGCGCGGCCATTTGATTTTGCGGTGGTGTCGGACGGCTCGCTTTTTGCGATTGCTTGCCGAACGAGCCGCCACCGCCCATGCGCCGCGCTTCGGCGTCCGGAATGCCCGCCGACAAGGTCAGCACGGCCACGAACAATGCGATGAATACTTTTTTCATACAACCTCCAAATTATTTCAGGTAAATCCGATGATTCCGTCTGCTGCGTGGCAAGCGCGACCATGAAACAGGAACGGCTATGCCAAAACACATAAGCGCAGACAGGTACGACTGATGGATTGCAACGGCAATCCAGTTGGCGGATCAGATTTTTGGAGGACGTGCTGCCGGAGGCAGGTAGGGCGGGATAGAGGCTGCATCGTTATGCAGCGAGGAAATGAAAGGAGGGGAGATCATGGCGAAAATCGGAAAGGCGGCCAGCACTGCGTCATCGCCCAATCCGGAGTGATTAGCCAAATCGTCGGCCAGTTCGTCACCGGATGAATCTTCGGAATCGGAAGCTGCACCAGCCGCCATGTCTTGTCGCGCATCGTGCCCAAGCCGGTGATTATCTGCTTCGAACATCGCCGATGTCATCGATTGATACTGCAGCTCAGTGAATGCATGCGATTTTTGCATTGATTGGGAATGCAGCAGGCGATCGCCCGCAATTCCCGCAAAAACTTGCAAAGGCAGTAAAAGTATCAAAAAGAGAGTAAAAAAACGCCGCATCGGAATCTACAAAAAGACGATGCGGCGATTATAACAAATACATAACGCTAGCCTTGCTACTTTGCTACCCTTTGTTACGCTTCATGCCGGTTTTCCATCATCCCAAGCCGTTGGTCAGCAAACGCTGATTCGATTCGCCGTGAATAGTACGCAGCCGCGATGCCGCCAATACAGGCCTGCGCACAGCACTGATCACCGCTTGCGTGGATGCCTGAATCACTTCGCCCAGATGGAAGATTGCAACGGCATCGCTGAGACGGCGGCCTTGATCTTCCAGCGATTGCGCGGCGGCAGCAGCCTGTTCGACCAGTGCTGCATTTTGCTGCGTTACCGAATCCATCTGGGTAATGGCCTGGTTGATCTGTTCGATGCCATGACGCTGTTCTTCCGATGCCACCGAAATCTCACTGATGATATCGGTCACTTGCTTAACCGCACCGGTGATTTCCTGCATGGTTTGGCCGGCAGTTTCAACCAGCGACGAGCCGCTCGCGACCTGGCGCACCGAGTCGGCGATCAGTTCCTTGATTTCCTTGGCGGCATTCGACGAACGTTGCGCCAGATTGCGCACTTCGGTTGCTACCACTGCAAAGCCGCGTCCCTCTTCGCCGGCCCGAGCCGCTTCGACCGCCGCATTGAGCGCCAGAATGTTGGTCTGGAATGCAATGCTCTCGATGACGCCGGTGATTTCAGCGATCTTGCTGGAGCTGCTGGCAATGCCGTGCATGGTGCCGACTACTTGCGATACCACTTCATTGCCCTGTTCGGCGATGGTGGAAGCATTGACTGCCAATACATTGGCGCGGCGCGCATTATCGGCATTTTGCTTCACTGCCGATGTCAGTTCTTCCATGCTCGATGCTGTTTCTTCCAGCGATGCCGCCTGTTGTTCGGTGCGCGACGACAAATCCAGATTGCCGGCGGCGATTTCGCGCGATGCCAGGCCGACTGAATCGGTAGATGCACGCACTGTCGTCAATACTTCGACGATACGCGCCAGCAAATGATTGAACGCAACCGCTGTTCTGCCGATTTCATCGCTGCGTTCGACCGGCGCACGTTGTGTCAGATCGAGCGATTCGCTGACGTCTTGCAGCGATGTCTGAATATTGTTCAGGCTGGAACGGATGATGTTGAACAAATGCAGCGCCATGGCGCCCGTCAGCAGTAGCGATGCAACGATCACAGCGATCATGAGTTTGAAAGTGAAATCATAGGCTTCGGTATTTTCGGCGCGTGTTTCCGCCAGCAGCTTGTTGTTGTAGCGAACGTGCAGATCGAGCCCGTTTTTGGCCTTGGCCGCTGCCAAAGTCAATGGCGCATCCGGCAATAATGTGGCGCGCACATCATCCATATTGCTGGAATGCGCGGCGGCCAGGAACGGAATCAATGCTGTGCGATAGGCCGCGATATTGGCCTTGTCTTCTTCCAGCATGCGGCGATCGACATCGCCGTCGACCAGCGTTTTTTCATAAGCGGCGATCGACGCGTCAAGTTCGTGATTGGCATCCGCGAGCGCTTTATCCAATGCGTTCAAATTATTCAAGTTGGAGAATATGGACAGACGGTCGGCATCGAGGCGCGTTTCAGCGAGCCAGCCTTTGGCGTTGTTCAGGCCTCGCACACTGGGAATGATTTTGTCTTGAATGGTACTGAAGCGGACTTGCGTCAATCGCAACTGATTGAGTCCATAAGCACCTACGAAGAGCAGTGCAATCAGCGCTACGCTGAGCGTTAAGATTAAACGTCTGGTGATCGTCATGATATTTTTTTCCTTTTGGCTAGTCATTTTGTAAACGATTATCTGGAGCCCGGTTTGGTCGGGATGGTCAATCCGACGCCTAGATATTACGGGATTATCGAAATTTATTCCGCACTGCAATATTTGCGGATGATGAGTCGGAAACCTAGAAGGCATGCGGCCTTGCAAGTAATTTACGGGGGATTTGTGACGAGAGTTTGAAATAAATGCGTTATTTTAACTTCTCATATCTTGCTATATGGAAAAGAAATGATGAGCATAAAATATGCTCAAGATGATATTTATTGCGATGCGGCATAAAATTTTATTGAAAGCGCGCATGGTTGCTTGCCGTCATTTTACAAACAATTTCTGTGTGGATACGAAATAATGCATACTCGATCCGAGTCCGTGCTATTGTTCGCAAATCCATCTATTGGACGAATTTCAGGGATTTTCAGAAAATTCAGTTTTTATCGCACACATGTGCAGAATAACGGAGCCTTGCAATGGACGTTACAAGCGTAAGCAGTGCCGGCGGCGCTACCCCGGCACCGGCGGTAGATACTCAGCAGAAAATTCTGGCGCAGAAAAATCTGACCCAGATGACACAGGCGGAGATCGAAAAACAGCAAGCCGTTAAAGAAGCAGCCAAACGCGCTGCAGATGAGAAGCAGGCACAGGCGGTGCAATTGCAGCAAGCACAAGCGCAAAAGGTAGCCCAGACGCAAGTGCAAGGCAGCAAGGGCGGCAACCTTAACGTATTTGCCTGATCGCTTCGCAAATTCGAAGTTTGAAGTTTGAATAGAGAAAGCCCCGGACCGTATGGTTCGGGGCTTTCTTATTTGGGGACAGACTTATCTTATCGCGATATTCAGGCCCTCAGCCCCTGATACCCTCAGGCCGGGATTACTTGCTCGATCTGCGTCTGCACGGATGACAGCGCATTTTGCAATGCCTCCGGGCCCATTGCCAGACCTTCCGCATAAACGAATTGCAGATCGGTCATGCCGAGAAAACCGAGCGTGGTTGTCAGATACGGCACCTGACTATCGTTCGGTGTATCGCGATGCATGCCGCCGCGCGCTAGTGCAAGGTACACGGTTTTGCCGGTCAATAAACCTTCCGCGCCGGTAGCGCTATAGCGGAAGGTCACTTGCGCGCGAGCGATCGCGTCGATCCAGTTTTTCAATTGCGCGGAGATGCCGAAGTTGTACATCGGCACGCCCAGCACCACCACATCGGCTGCCTGTATCTCGGCAATCAATGCGTCGTCGAGGGCCACGCGCGCGATTTGTTCGGCACTGCGATCTTCCGGTTTTGTGAACAACGCCTGCAAAGCGGCTTCATCCAGTATCGGATGCGGCGTTACCGCCAGATCGCGCAGCACGAACGTGTGATTGCTGTGTTTGGCGCGCAGGCGAGCGACGATATCGTTAGCTACGCGGGTGGAAATAGCGCCTTCTGAACGTGCGCTGGAATTGATTTGCAGAATATTCATGATCGGTGACTTCCAATAGTTGACAATTTTAGTGCGGTATATGCAGTGTAGTGGTCTCGGAAACCTTGGGGAA
>DASYCG010000065.1:0-27902 GCA_036500325.1 Herbaspirillum sp.
GTCGCCGATGCGGTGGTGATCGGCAGCCGGATCATCCAGGAACTGGAAAACACCCCCCAAGAAAAGGCGGTCGAGGCGGTACAGACCTTTGTTGCCGGCATCCGTGCGGCGATGGATCGCTAAAAAATCGCTAAAGCCTTGATTTTTATGGCGAATTAACGATGTCAAACTGACAATAATCTACCGGCGTTTAGCTCTGGTACAATGCGCCACCGCAAAGATAAATGAGGTCAATATGAGTTGGCTAGAGAAACTACTACCCCCTCAAATACAACGCAACGATACTGCCAGCCGGAAATCGATTCCGGAGGGTTTATGGGTCAAATGCCCTTCTTGCGAAGCTGTTCTGTATCGTACCGATCTGGAGTCGAATCAGCACGTTTGCCCGAAATGCAGCCATCACATGCGCATACGGGCACGTACCCGGCTCGATCGCCTGCTCGACGAAGGCGGCCGCTACGAAATCGGCCAGGAAACCCTGCCGATCGATACGCTTAAATTCAAAGACAGCAAAAAATACCCCGATCGCCTGAAGCTGGCGATGGAAGCGACCGGCGAAACCGATGCCATGGTCGTCATGGGCGGCTCCATCATGACCTTGCCGGTTGTTGTGGCGGCGTTCGAATTCGAATTCATGGGCGGCTCGATGGGCTCGGTAGTCGGCGAACGCTTCGTGCGCGGTGCGCAGACCGCGCTGGAACAGAAAATCCCGTTCATCTGCATTACCGCTACCGGCGGCGCGCGGATGCAGGAAGGCTTGCTGTCATTGATGCAAATGGCGAAAACCACTGCAATGCTGACCAAGTTGTCCGAAAAGAAACTGCCTTTCATCAGCGTGCTGACCGACCCGACGATGGGTGGCGTATCGGCATCGTTCGCCTTCATGGGCGATGTGGTGATTGCCGAACCCAAGGCGCTGATCGGTTTTGCGGGTCCGCGCGTGATCGAAAACACCGTTCGCGAGAAATTGCCGGAAGGTTTCCAGCGCGCCGAGTTCCTGGTGCAAAAGGGCGCCGTCGACATGATCGTCGACCGCCGCGAAATGCGCACCGAAATCGCACATTTGCTGGCGCTGCTGCAAAATCAATCGGTCGAATCGTTGGCGTAATATTAGCCTGGCGGTTCGGCAAAAAGCCCGAACTGGTTTGTTCGGGCTTTTTTATTGAGTATCGATAAAGACGGTAAAGAAGGTAAGGCAACAATGCAAGAAAAGAAAACCGCCGGCGCTGCATCAATGAATACGCCGGGACCGGACGCCACGCTTGCCGATTGGCTGGCGATCCTGGAAATGCGCCATCCGCAAGCCATCGACATGGGGCTGGAGCGGGTGCGCAAGGTGCGGCAGAATATGGATATCACCTTCCGCGGACCGGTCATCAGCGTGGCTGGCACCAACGGCAAGGGTTCGACTTGCGCCATGCTGGAATCGATCCTTATGCGCGCCGGCTACAAGGTCGGCCTGTATATCAAACCGCATTTTCTGCATTTCAACGAGCGCGCCCGCATCGGCGGCGTGCCGGCCGACGATGCCACGCTGATTGCCGCTTTTCAGTTGGTGGAAGCGGCGCGCGGCGATATTTCCCTGACGTATTTCGAATTCACGACCTTGGCCATTATCAAATTGATGGCCGATGCAAATCTGGATGTGACGATCCTGGAAGTCGGCCTGGGCGGCCGGCTGGATGCGGTCAATATCATCGACGCCGATGTTGCGATCGTCACCAGTATCGACATCGATCACAGCGCTTACCTGGGTAATACGCGTGAAGCCATCGGCTTTGAAAAGGCGGGTATTTTCCGTGCCGGCGAGACCGCCATCTGCAGCGATCCGGTGCCGCCGCAATCGTTGATCGATCATGCCAACGCCATCGGCGCCGATCTGTGGCTGATGGGACGGGATTTCAATTACACCGGCGACAAGCAACAATGGAATTACGGCGGACGCGGACAACGCCGCAATTCGCTCGGCTACCCAAGCCTGCGCGGCGCCAATCAATTGCTGAATGCTTCCGCTGCGCTGGCGGCGCTGGAGTCCCTGCGCCATGAATTGCCGGTGGGCGCGCAGGAAGTACGCACCGGTTTGGTAATGGTCGATCTGCCGGGGCGTTTTCAAGTCATGCCGGGCCAGCCGCTGGTGGTGCTGGACGTCGCGCATAATCCGCATGCGGCCGCGGCGCTGGCGCAAAATCTCGGCAATATGGGATTTCATCCTTATACCTATGCAGTATTCGGGGCGATGGCCGACAAGGATATCGACGGCATCCTGGCGCAGATGAAAGAGCATGTCGACCACTGGTGCGTGACCGATCTGCCGCTGCCGCGTGCAGCTACAGCGCAACAGCTGAAAGCCAAGTTGCTGGAAGCCGGCGTAGTGCCGGAATTCGGATCGAACGCGGCGCGCTCGATAGAACAGTTCGCCAATCCGGCGGAAGCGTATGCAAATGCGCATCGTCGAGCCGGTGAGAATGATAGAATTGTGGTTTTCGGATCCTTCCTGACTGTCGCGGCCGTGATGGAAGCGCGAAAGTCCGGATTTCACTAACAGTTGCACCTCAATTTCACCTATATACCGCATGGGCTTGTTCTCGTTCCTTCATAAAAACAAGCAGGATGCCGCTCCCGGCAAAAGCGAATATCGTTCGCAATCAGACGAACCTTTCACGAATACGCGTACCCGCGCCAGGCGTAGCAGCGGCGGCAGCGGCAAAGATGCCGAATCCGATCCGATCCTGCCGGAGAAGAAACGCGCCCGCCGCCGTCTGATCGGCGCCGTGGTTCTGGTGCTGGCAGTGGTGATCGTATTGCCGATGATTCTCGACCCCGAACCGAAACCCCTGACGGACGATATCGCGATCCAGATCCCTTCCAGGGACGGCAAGGATGGCAAAGCTGCACCGGCGCCTGCGCCTGCTTCGTCTGTAACTGCGCCAGTGTCGGCAGCGGCCAGGCAAGCCGATACGGCCTCGCTGGACGCCAAGGAAGAACTGGTCGATACCAAACCTGTAGAACATGCCGCTGAAAAACCGCCGGCCGCCAAAACTGTCGACGCGCCTGCCGTAAAGCCGCTTGAAAAAGTTGTTGAGAAGCCTGTCGCGAAACCGGTTGAAAAGCCTGCGCCGCCCAAGGTGGAGAAAGCCGAGAAGACCGAAAAGGCCGAGAAAGCAGCGCCGGAACCCAAACGTGCTGCCGCACCTGCCAAGATCAGCGATGAACAACGCGCCTTGGCCATCCTGCAGGGCAAATCGACGCCATCCGCCGCGAAGTCGGCAGATAAGCCGGCCGACAAATCCAGCGGCAAATTCGTGATCCAGGTAGCGGCATTGGCGACCCAGGAAAAAGTCGACGAATTGCGCAGCAAGTTGACGTCGGCCGGTATCAGTTCCTATACACAGAAGGTCGCAACCCAGGCCGGAAACCGCACCCGGATTCGCGTCGGCCCGTTTGCGAGCCGCGACGAAGCAGAGAAAGCCCGCGCCAAAATCGTCAAACTCGGTTTGAACGCGACGCTGGTGCCTGCTTGATATTTGGGAAATAAGTGCCAGTTGTAAGGAAGGCGATTCGGGTGCCGATTTTTTTGGAAGCCTGCAGATTTGCAAATGGATTGCTAGTATCGTGACAATTTTCGATTATCTGGTCTTGTTCGTGCTGGTGTGTTCGGTGATCATCAGCAC
Organism: Herbaspirillum sp.; assembly: GCA_036500325.1. Taxonomy (GTDB): domain Bacteria; phylum Pseudomonadota; class Gammaproteobacteria; order Burkholderiales; family Burkholderiaceae_D; genus Herbaspirillum. Next base: position 3,672 of record DASYCG010000065.1, read on the forward strand.
CCTGCGCGGCCTGGTCAAAGAAATTTTGTCGCTGGCAAGCTGGGTCGTGTCGCTGGTAGTGGCCAATCTGTACGGATCGTCCCTGGCGACCATGTTGCCGGACATCATTCCCGGCAGCTCCACGCGTTTGATTGTGGCTTTTATCGCCTTGTTTCTCGGTACGCGCCTGTTGATGGCGCTGTTGAGCAAAGCGGTCGATGGCGTGGTCAAAGCCAGCGGTTTGTCGCTGGCCGATCGTGGCCTCGGCGGTTTATTCGGTTTCGCGCGCGGCACGGTCATTGTGCTGGCGATTGTGTTGTTATGCGGCACTACTTCGATTCCGCAGCAGCCTTTTTGGAAAGATGCGCTACTTAGTCCTTTGGCAGAAACCCTGGCTACCACTATCATGCCTTATCTGCCTGGTCAGTTTGTGCAACACGTTCGCTTTTAATTTAGTTTTTTAGGAGTCCACCATGTGTGGCATCGTCGGCATCGTTTCTCATCATCCCGTCAATCAAATGCTCTACGATTCGTTGCTGCTGCTGCAACATCGTGGACAGGACTCCGCAGGCATCGCGACCAATTCCGGCAACGGTTTCAGCATGTACAAGGCCAACGGCCTGGTGCGCGACGTGTTCCGCACGCGCAATATGCGTTCGCTGCTGGGCAACACCGGTATCGGCCATGTGCGTTATCCGACAGCCGGCAGTTCCTCCAGCGAAGAAGAGGCGCAGCCTTTTTATGTCAACGCGCCGTTCGGCATCACGCTGGCGCATAACGGCAATCTGACCAATGCCGAACAACTGAAAATCGAGTTGTTCAATATCGATCGCCGTCATATCAATACGTCTTCCGATACCGAAGTGCTGGTCAATATTCTGGCGCATGAGTTGCAGGAAGCGACTTCCGGTTATTCGCTCGATCCTGCCGCTTTGTTCAAAGCGGTCGCCATGGTGCATAAGCGGGTGCGCGGTTCGTATGCGGTGGTAGCGCAGATCGCCGGCTACGGCTTGCTGGGTTTCCGCGATCCGTTCGGTATCCGTCCGATGTGCATCGGCTTTAACGAAACCGACGACGGCGCGGAATACATGCTGGCCAGCGAATCGGTGGCGCTCGAAGGATTGGGTTTCCGTTTCCTGCGCGATGTCATGCCGGGCGAAGCCATTTTCATCGATCTCGACGGCAAGTTATATAACCAGCAATGCGCTGAAAACCCGACGCTGAATCCTTGCGCGTTCGAATATGTCTATCTGGCGCGTCCGGATTCGATTATCGATGGCGTATCGGTGTACGCGTCGCGTCTGAAGATGGGCGAATACCTGGCCGACAAGATCCGCCGCGAATTTTCTCACGGCGAAATCGACGTCGTCATGCCGATTCCCGATTCATCGCGTCCGGCGGCGATCCAGCTGGCATTGAAACTGGGCATCGAATATCGCGAAGGCTTTATCAAAAACCGCTATATCGGCCGTACCTTCCTGATGCCGGGACAGGCGATCCGCAAGAAGTCGGTACGCCAGAAGCTCAATGCGATCGGCTCCGAATTCAAGGGCAAAAACGTGCTGCTGGTCGACGACTCGATCGTGCGCGGCACCACCAGCCGCGAAATCGTGCAGATGGCGCGCGAATCGGGCGCCAAGCGCGTTATTTTCGCCTCGGCCGCGCCGCCGGTGAAATTCCCGAACGTCTACGGCATCGATATGCCGACGCGTCATGAACTGATTGCTTACGGCCGCAGCGACGAAGAAGTCTGCCGCGAAATTACCGCCGATGCGCTGGTCTATCAGGATCTGGATGCGTTGAAGGCTTCGATTTCCGATTGCAACCCGGCGATCAAGAGTTTTGAAGCATCCTGTTTCGACGGCATCTATGTGACCGGCGACATCACACGCGAATATCTGGATCGTCTCGAATACGCGCGCCAGAATCCGAAACCGCAACTCGACGATCTGGTGCGATCGCAGCTGAATCTGAACCTTGCGCGCGCCGACTGAATCTGATTGAAACACGATGTAATATGACAGAACCCAAAAAATACGGCTTCACCACTACCATTCTGCACAGCGATCGTGAGAAGTCGATAGAGCACGGCTCGCTGCATAAGCCGATTCATACCTCCGTCGCATTCGGCTACAAAGATGCGCGCCAGCTGGCGGAAGTATTTCAAGGCAAGCAATCGGGCTATCGCTACGGCCGCCAGGGCAACCCTACGGTCAGCGCGCTCGAAGATAAAATCACCAAGATGGAAAACGGCGTGGCAACGCTTTGCTTCGCCACCGGCATGGCCGCCATCGGCGCGGTCGTGCAGGGTTTGCTGCGCGCCGGCGACCATGTGGTATCGACCGCATTTTTATTCGGCAATACCAATAGCCTATGGCAAACGGTGGCAGCGCAGGGCGCCGTCGTCGAGATGGTCGATACCACCAACGTCGCTACAGTGGAAGCAGCGCTGAAGCCGGATACGCGGATGGTGTTCGTCGAAACGATTGCCAATCCGCGCACGCAGATCGCCGATTTGAAAGCGATCGGCGCGCTGTGCGCCAGCCGCGGCATTCTGTACGTTGTCGACAACACCATGACATCGCCGTATCTGTTTCAGCCGAAATCGGTCGGCGCCGGTTTGATTGTCAATTCGCTGACCAAGGCGATCGGCGGGCACGGCAATGCGCTGGGCGGCGCGCTGACCGATACCGGCATCTACGATTGGACGCGTTATCCGCATATCGCTGAAAATTACAAGCGCAGCGCACCGCAGCAATGGGGCATCACGCAAATCCGCGCCAAAGCCTTGCGCGATTTCGGCGCGACGCTGGGACCGGAAGCGGCGCATCACATTTCAGTCGGCAGCGAAACCATGGCTTTGCGGGTGGAACGCCAATGCGCGAATGCGCTTGCTTTGGCGCAGATGCTGGATGCGGATCCGCGCGTGGCTGCGGTTTATTATCCGGGCTTGCCGTCGCATCCGCAGCATGCTCTGGCAAGTTCGCTGTTTCGCTCTTATGGTGGTTTGCTGAGTTTTGAGTTGCGCGACGATATCGATTGTTTCGATTATATGAATCGCCTGAAACTGGCCATTCCAGCCAGCAATCTGGGCGATACGCGCACATTGGTGATCCCTGTGGCGCATACCATTTTCTACGAAATGGGGCCTGAACGGCGCGCCCGCATGGGCATTGCAGAATCCCTGATCCGGGTTTCGGTCGGCATTGAAGATACCGAGGATCTGGTCGACGACTTCAAGCAGGCGCTGGACGCTTGAGTTCCTGGAGACTCCAGGGCAGCTAATGCCGTTCAGTTAAGGTGGGCCGTGGCGGTATGTTGTGCTCCGTTCGTGTCCTTCCGACGGCCTGCGGCCCTCTCCCTCCTTTACCTCACTGCGCACAACATACCGCCACGGCCCGCCTTAGCTGAACGGCATCACTCTAAGGCTTAAGGCAGCAGATTTTTTGCTGCTTCACGGTCCAGCCATTTGCTGGAATAGGTCGGTTTGAATTGCATGAAGCGTTCCAGCAGTTCGGCCGATTCTTTTTCATGCATCATCAGCCGCGACTGTTCCGCCGTCAGAAAACGTTCCGTGACCATATGTTCAACGAAGCTGACCAGGCTGTTGTAGAAGCCATCGGTATTGAGCAGGCCGATCGGTTTGGCATGAAAGCCCAACTGCGCCCAGGTCAGCGCCTCAAATAACTCTTCCATCGTTCCCATCCCGCCGGGCATCGCGATAAAGCCATCCGCCAGCTCGGCCATCATCGCCTTGCGTTCATGCATGTTTTTGACGATATGCAGCTTGGTCAGCCCGCCGTGTCCGAGTTCCTTGTCCATCAGGGCAGTGGGAATCACACCGGTCACTTCGCCGCCGAGGCGCAGCGCTTCGCTGGCAATGACACCCATCAGCCCGACATTGCCGCCGCCATAGACCAGCGCGATATTTCGCTCGACCATGTTACGCGCAAGCGTGCGCGCTGCTTCGGCATAGGCAGGGGAGGCTCCCGGGGAAGAACCGCAATAAACGCAAATAGATTTGATCATATTCAATAAAGTAAAAAGAGCGGCGCTTATTTATACCATAGGAAACCGCATGCATTCTTCGGCGCTGCAAGCAAAGCACCGTGCGTCGGCATTACAATGCTGCGTTCGTCCCATTCGATTCCACTTCCTGATTCACATGACCAAATTGCCCGATACAGCAGCGCCTGCAGCTCAGCACAGCACACAGCGTCCAGTGCCGCTTAACCATAAGCCGGCCAGATCGGAATTTCTGACGGTTCGCGGCTTGCGCGCGCATATCCGGCATTGGGGCGATCCCGCTGCGCCGATGTTGTTCATGCTGCATGGCTGGATGGACGTTTCCGCGTCATTTCAATTCGTGGTCGATTGCCTGGAACGCGATTGGCACGTCATTGCGCCGGACTGGCGCGGTTTCGGCTTGAGCGAGCGCAGCGGCCGCGACGGTTATTGGTATCCGGATTACCTGGCCGATCTGGAAGCGATTATTCAGCATTATTCGCCTGACGCGGCTATCCGTCTGTTGGGACACAGCATGGGCGGCAACGTGGCAATGATGTATGCGGGCATCCGGCCGGAACGGATCGCCAGGCTGATTAATCTGGAAGGTTTCGGCATGCCGGACAGGCGTCCCGAAGAAGCGCCCGGGCATTACGCGAATTGGCTGGATCAGTTGCGCACACCCGCCAGAATGGGCGATTACGCGACGCAACAGGATGTGGCGCGGCGCCTGCAAAGTAACAATCCGCGGCTGACCGATGCGCGCGCGGCGTTTCTGGCGCCATACTGGTCGGCGCAAAACGCGCAAGGCCGCTGGGAAATATTGGGCGATCCTTTGCATAAAAACAGCAATCCGGTCTTGTTCAGGGCCGCGGAAATGCTGGCTTGCTGGCAGCGTATTACGGCGCCGGTGTTGTGGATAGAAGCGGCCGATACGGCGTTGTTGAATAAATTCGGCGACAAGGCTGCGGCGCGCGCCGAACTTGAGCGGCGGCGCAGCCATCTGGCACAGGTTCAAACCATGTGTTTCGCAGATGCGGGCCATATGCTGCATCACGACCAGCCGGCGTTGCTGGCGCAGGCGATTGAACGTTTTTTGAAAGAATAAGAGGAAGTGCGTCGCACAACATCCGCCGCAGCGCTGTTGCATGCGTGAGCTTCAAGCGGCGTACAATGATTGCTTGTCACAATTCAACGCCATAATCCGATGCGGTAGACGAGCTGCCGGCGCAGATGATGGTCGTTGATCATCGGTGATTGTCGACTCAATACCTGTGGTTTAACACTAGTTGCAAAGGGCATTTTCCATGCTCAATATTGATCTTCATTGCCATTCCAATGTCTCCGACGGTACTTTGCTGCCTGCGGCGGTAGCGGCGCGCGCCAAGGCGAACGGCGTCGATGTATGGGCCTTGACCGATCATGATGAAATCAGCGGCATCGCGGCGGCGCGGGCAGCGGCCGAGGCGCTGGCGCTGCGTTACATCGCCGGCGTCGAAATTTCCATTACCTGGGCCGGCGAAACCGTGCATATCGTCGGTCTGCAGATCGACGAAACCAATGCAAAACTGGTGCAGGGCTTATCGACTGTCCGCAACGGCCGCGAACAACGCGGCCGCGACATCGCTGCGCAGCTGGCTGCAATCGGCATTCCCGATGCATTTGAAGGTGCGCTGCGGCACGTCGGCAACCCGGACCTGATGTCGCGCACACATTTCGCGCGCTATCTGGTTGAAATCGGCATCTGCGCCAACAGCAATGACGTTTTCCGTAATTATCTGGTCGAAGGCAAGCCCGGTTACGTACCGCATCGCTGGGCCACGCTGGCGCAGGCGATCGACTGGATTACCGGCGCCGGCGGCGTCCCGGTCATAGCGCATCCGGGCCGCTACAAATTTTCATTGATGCAATTCGGCGCCTTGTTCGACGAATTCAAGCAACTCGGCGGCGATGCCATCGAAGTCGTCACCGGCAGCCATACGCCGGATCAGTACGACGAATACGCCAAGGTCGCAAAACGCTATGGCTTCAAGGGTTCGCGCGGTTCCGATTTCCATAGCCCCGGCGAATCACGCATCGACCTCGGCGCTTTGCCGCCGCTGCCAACCGGTGTCACGCCGGTCTGGCACAACTGGGATTTGTAAGTAATCATTGCCGAAGCCTCCCTGCCTCTTGATTTCCTGCCGCCTGTCCTGATTTAATACCCGCTTTCATACTGTTGTTTTAGCTTTTTCACTGGTAGGAGTGTGGCAATGAAACGTATTTTCCTGTTCCTGGCGACGAATATTGCGGTAATGGTGGTGTTGAGCATTGTGCTTTCGCTGCTTGGCGTAGATCGTTTCCTGACCAGCGCGGGTTTGAATCTGCCGATGCTGATGGTGTTTTCAGTGGTGGTCGGCTTCACCGGTTCGATTATTTCTTTGCTGATCAGCAAGCCGATGGCGAAATGGTCGACCGGCGCACGCACCATTGAATCGCCGTCCAATTCGACTGAACTCTGGTTGCTGGATGTGGTGCGCAAGCTGGCGCAACGGGCCGGTATCGCCATGCCCGAAGTGGCTGTGTACGACGGCGAACCGAATGCTTTTGCAACGGGTGCATTCAAGAATTCCGCATTGGTAGCGGTGTCTACCGGCTTGCTGCAAGGCATGACCAAAGAAGAAGTGGAGGCCGTGCTGGCGCATGAGGTTTCGCACGTCGCCAATGGCGATATGGTCACCATGACACTGATTCAAGGCGTGGTGAATACTTTCGTGGTGTTCCTCTCGCGGGTGGTCGGCTATGCGGTGGACCGGTCGCTGTCGCGCAATAACGATAGCCCCAGCGGTATCGGTTATTTTGCGACGGTTCTGGTTTGCCAGATCGTATTCGGCATCGGTGCTTCGATTATCGTGGCATGGTTTTCGCGCCATCGCGAGTTCCGGGCGGATGCCGGCGCCGCCAAGTTGTTGGGAACGCCGCAACCGATGATCAACGCATTGACGCGCCTGGGCGGCGTACATGCGGAAGGCCTGCCGCAATCGATGGCAGCGCTGGGCATCAACGACAAGCCGGGTTTCATGGAATTGTTTTCCAGCCATCCGCCGATCGAACAGCGTATTGCGGCATTGCGCGGCCGTCCTGTTTAATCGGGCGCGGTTCAGACAAAAGCGATAAGAAGCGACAAAAAGCGACAAAAAGCGGCGGGCTGTTTCGGCCGCCGCTTTTTTTATGATTTTTTTACAGTTTTACTATTTACGATTTTTTATATAGATCTTTACAGCATCGTCACACGAAACATGAGCCAATCATAAATGAGTCAATTTTTTCAAATTCATCCGGATAATCCGCAGTTACGGTTGATCAAGCAGGCGGCGCAGATTATCCAGGACGGCGGTATTGTCGCCTTGCCGACGGATTCCTGTTATGCACTGGTCTGCCAGCTCGACAACAAGGATGCAGTCGAACGTTTGCGCCGCATCCGCGCCATCGACGATAAGCACCATCTGACGTTATTGTGTCGCGACCTGAGCGAAATCGCGCTGTATGCCAAGGTCGATAACCGCCAATACCGGCTGCTTAAAGCCGCCACGCCGGGGCCTTACACCTTTATTCTGGAAGCCACCAAGGAAGTGCCGCGCCGGCTCAGTCATCCATCGCGCAAAACCATCGGTTTGCGGGTACCGGAAAATGCCATTGCGCATGCCTTGCTGGCGGAATTGGCCGCGCCGGTGATCAGCGCGACATTGATCCTGCCGGGAGCGGATCAGCCGTTGACCGATGCCGAAGAGGTCCGCGAAGCGCTGGAGCGCCAGATCGACCTGGTGATCGATAGCGGCCCCTGCAGCCTGGAACCGACCACGGTGATCGACCTGAGCAGCGATCAACCGGTGTTGATCCGGCAAGGACGGGGATCGGCACAGGCGTTCGGTTTTTAGTGTTGCCGATATCTGTCGCGGCACGCGGCCTGTCTGCTAGAATCCGTCCCCATGAATGATCTAATCCAGACCGTTGCGGTCTATGCACTGCCGGTGCTGTTCGCTATTACGCTGCATGAAGCGGCGCATGCGTATGCGGCGAAGTTCTTCGGCGATACGACGGCCTGGTCACAGGGCCGGATGAGCCTGAACCCTCTCAAACACGTCGACCCGTTCGGCACCATCGTCATCCCAATCCTATTGTATTTCGCAACCAAGGGTGCATTCCTGTTCGGTTACGCCAAGCCGGTGCCGATCAATTTCGGTCAACTCGGAAAACCCAAGCGCGACATGTTCTGGGTGGCGCTGGCAGGTCCGGCCGCCAATTTCCTGATGGCGTTGATCTGGACCCTGATTCTGATTGCATTGCTGGTCATGAATGTGCAGGAACCCTTTTTTACGCTGATGGCCAGGGCGGGCGTGCTGACCAATCTGGTGATGTTTGCGTTTAATCTATTTCCGATTCCACCGTTGGATGGCGGCCGCATCCTGATTAGTCTGCTGCCGCATAAATACGCCTACAAATTTGCGCAGATCGAACCCTACGGTTTTTTCATCGTTATGGGGCTGGTATTGCTGAAGGTGATATACACTTGGTGGATGGTGCCGGTCATGTTATTGGCCCAAGGCGCCCTGCAATTGATTACCTGGCCGCTGCTGGCTTTACTGCAATAAGCCGGCCGATACAGCAGATTTTGCACCAAAACACGATGAAGAAATGCGCGGTGGGCGAGTCTATCCGCTACAATCATCGTTTATCTCATTTTTGTACGAAATTATTATGATCCAGGGCAGCATAGTTGCAATCGTAACCCCCATGCACGCAGACGGCAGCCTAGATTTGCCCGGCCTGCGCAAATTGATCGATTGGCATATTGCCGAAGGCACGGACGGCATCGTCATCGTCGGCACTACCGGCGAATCGCCGACGGTTTCCGTCGAGGAACATTCCGAGCTGATCAAGGTTGCGGTCGAACACACCGATAAACGCATTCCCATCATCGCCGGCACCGGCGGCAATTGCACCGCAGAAGCGATTGAGCTGACCGCCTATGCCAAAAAAGTGGGTGCGGATGCATCGCTGCAGGTGGTGCCGTATTACAACCGTCCTACGCAGGAAGGCCTGTACCGGCATTTCAAGACGATTGCCGAAGCGGTCGATCTGCCGGTGATTTTATATAATGTGCCCGGGCGCACCATCACCGAAATCGCGCTCGATACCATGCTGCGTTTGGCGCAGGTGCCGGGTATTATCGGGGTCAAGGAGGCGAGTGGCAGCATCAATCGCGGCACCGACCTGATGCGTCTGGCGCCGTCCTCGTTCGCTGTATATTCGGGCGACGATCCGAGCGCTGTCGCATTGATGCTGTGCGGCGGTAAAGGCAATATCTCCGTCACCGCCAATATTGCGCCGCGTGCGATGCATGAACTGTGCGTAGCGGCAATGGCAGGCAGGGCGGCGGAAGCGATTGCGATTAATAATAAAATGCTGCCGCTGCATAATAAATTGTTTGTAGAGCCGAATCCGGTGCCTATTAAATGGGCAATGGCCGAGCTGGGCCTGATCGGTCCGGGTATGCGTTTACCGCTGGCGCCGCTGGGTGCTGAATTCCACGATGTGGTGCGGGCGGCGATGCGCGAGTCCGGTGTATTACAATAGCGCGCAATCTTTAACGTTCGATCGGTATTTAACACGTAAGTGACACATAAGCTCGCAAGTGCTTTCCCCTGAACCTGTTTGCTACTCATCCTGTAAGCACATGACTATTCGCAAAAATTCTTCGATGATTTTCCGTAACGCGCCTAAAAAGGCGGTGTTGTTTGCATTGATGGTAGCTGGCCTGGCGGGATGCTCTTCCGTCAATTCCTTATTCGATTCCGACCCGGTCGACTATAAGAGCGCAGGCAAAGTCACCACGCCGAACCTTGCCATTCCACCGGATTTGACGCAGGTGCAGCGCGACAATCGCTATTCGGTTCCCGAGACCAACAGCACAGGCGTAGCAACAGCATCCAGCTACACGCTGGCGCAGACCACCAAGCCGGATCCCGATAAACAGGTGGTTGCTCCGAAATCCGACGGCAATATGCACATCGAGCGCGATGGCTCGCAGCGTTGGCTGGTGGTCAGTAACGCGACGCCTGAATCCCTGTGGCCGCGCATTAAAGAATTCTGGCAGGATTCAGGTTTTCTGATCGATGTCGAATCGCCGGATACCGGTGTGATGGAAACCGATTGGGCTGAAAACCGTGCGAAGATTCCGCAGGATTTCATCCGCAATACTTTGGGTAAAGTGTTCGATTCACTGTATTCGACCGGCGAGCGCGACAAATTCCGTACCCGCCTGGAACGCGATGCGAACGGCAACACCGAAATTTTCATCAGTCATCGCGGCGCCGAAGAAGTATTGACCGGCTCGGATAAATCGACTTCGGTCTGGACTGCACGTGCACCGGATCCAAGCCTTGAAGCCGAATTCCTGGCACGCCTGATGGTGCGCCTGGGCGCAGATGAAACCAGGGCCAAGGTTGCCGTGGCGAGTGCGCCGGATCTGCAAAACCCGCGCGCCAAGGTACAAAAAGATGCAAACGGCTCGTTCGTTCAGGTTAATGAGAGTTTCGATCGCGCATGGCGCCGCGTCGGCCTGGCGCTGGATCGCGTCGGCTTCACTGTTGAAGATCGCGATCGTACGCAAGGCATGTATTTCGTGCGTTACGTCGATCAATCGGAAGACATCAAAAATACGCCGGGCTTCTTCAGCAAGTTATTCTCCAGCTCCAAGAAGGAAGACAAGACGGCGCAGCGGTATCGCATCCTGGTCAAGGAAACCAACGGTTCCGGCAGCCATGTCAGCGTGCTCAATAATAATGGCCAGCCTGAAGTCTCGAAGATCGCCGACAACATTCTGTCCCTGTTGAACGAACAACTCAGGTAATACCCGGTAAAGCTCCTTACCGTTCAGTGGCATTATCACCAAGATTGCCGCTCTATCCAACCAGGTTAGAGCGGCTTTATTTTTATCGGCGCCAACAATGAAATTTGCCAGTCTCGGCAGCGGTAGCGAAGGCAATGCGCTACTGATTTCTTCTTCCTCCAGTACCGTAAGCATGACCGGCGCACACGGCACGACGGTCATGCTCGATTGCGGTTTCGGCTTGCGCGAAACGGAAAGGCGGCTCGCCACACGCGGCATGCTGCCGAGCGATATCAACGCCATCGTCGTGACGCATGAGCATCAGGATCATGTCGGCGGGGTTTTCAAATTTGCGCGGCGGCACCGGATTCCGGTCTGGCTCAGCTTCGGTACTTATCAGGCGGTGCGCGATCGCGATGCCTGCGGCGGCGTCGAACTCAATTTCTGTCGCGATGGCACGCCTTTTACGGTAAATGAACTATCGCTATTGCCTTATACCGTCCCGCACGATGCGCGCGAGCCGATCCAGTTCGTTGCCACCGACGGTAAAACCCGGCTCGGGGTCTTGACGGATGCGGGGCAGGCAACGGCGCATCTGATTAGCGCCCTGGATGGATGCGACGCATTGATGCTTGAATGCAATCACGATAAGCAGATGCTGGCCGATTCATCCTATCCGGCATCGCTCAAGCGCAGAATCGGCGGCGCGTATGGACATTTGTCGAACCAGGTATCGGGAGAGATATTGGCATTGCTCGATAAGGTGCGTTTGAAAACCGTGGTGGGGGCGCATCTGAGCAGCAGCAACAACACGCCGGAACTGGCCCGCAATGCGTTAACGGCTGCGCTGGCAGGCTGTGCGGCAGCCGTCATGATCGCATGTCAGGAGCAGGGCTTTGACTGGATCGATTTGTGATTTGGATTGGTAGTACGGGAATGTAGCGGACAAGAAAAAAGCCAACCCGAAGGTTGGCTTTTAAAAATAACGTTAGATTGAATCTAAGATTACTTGGCTGGAGCAGCAGGAGCGTCAGCGGCAGGAGCAGCAGGTGCATCAGCAGCTGGAGCAGCAGGAGCGGCAGCAGGAGCATCGGCAGCAGGTGCTGGAGTAGCAGGAGCGTCAGCAGCTGGAGCAGCAGGTGCTGGTGTTTCGACCGCTGGGGCGGCAGGAGCGGCATCTTCTTTTTTACCGCAAGCAGCCAAAGCAATAGCCAACAGGGATGCGATCAACAGCGTTTTTTTCATGAGTGTTCCTTCGATTTAATAATAAAATGCAACGAATAATTACCGGTAATTATTGCTTAACAGAATGTTTTCGTAAGTTGTTTCGTACCGGGAGGTGCGCCACTTCACAACGAAAGCTTTCTAGCCGCATATTATAATGAATATCGTTAAATAACACATTAAGATATCGTTTAATAGTAAAAATTTGTAGTCCAGATTGCATAGTTTTCGATAAAAATATTACTTTAATAATAAATTGAGTTGTATTTTTACAATAGCCGAACAGTTGCGAAATAGATTGCATGCCGATCACATGCAAATTACACAATAAAAAAACAGCAATCGGCATGTAATTCCGGTCAGCCTAAACGTAGCCAGCCATCCTGAAACCAAACATAAAGCGATTCGCGCAGATCCGCGGAAGCGCGTTGCAGCGTTTCGCCATCCAGGCTGCGAGCGTTGGCCAATGCGGTTAACAGGGTTTTGTCTTCTCCGCTTGCATCGAACGATTCACCGTTGATAAAGATGGTCCGGCCGCGATACAGCATCTGTGTTTTGCGTGACAACGCAATGCCTTGCCGTGCGCTGGCCTTGGCGAAATTCTCGGGCGAAAATTCTTTCGGCGGCGGGTCGAAAAATACACTGGCTTTCGGTTCGGACAAGTATTCGCCGAGGAAAATACCGATATCTTCCTCGGTAAAACGCACTTTATTCAGCTCGTCGCTGATGCGCCTTAACATAACTTTACTTATTTCCGCCGGATTTTCGCTCGGTATCAAGTCGGGATCGGCATAGCGATTCGGCAGATCGATGGTTTCGACCATGAAATCGAGAAACGCTTCGCCGAGCTCCTGATAAGTCGGTGCGCGAAAGCCGATGGAATAGGTCATGCATGCGCCTTTGGCAATGCCGTCATGCGCATAGTGCGGCGGCAAATACAGCATGTCGCCCGGGTCCAGCACGTAAGTCTCGGAAGGCACAAAATTTTCCAGTATTTTCAACGGCGCGCCCTCGACCAGGCTTAAATCTTCCTGCGCGCCGATCTGCCAGCGCCGCTGTCCTTCGGCCTGCAGCAAAAAGACATCGTAGGAATCGAAATGCGGACCGACACCGCCGCCGTCGCTGGCGTAACTGATCATCAGATCGTCCAGCCTTGCGTCTGGAATAAAACGGAAACGCCGCAGCAACGCATCCGCCTTGTCGTTATGCAAATTGACCCCTTGAACAAGCAAGGTCCACTCTTTCTGCCTGGTTGCGGGCAGCTGCTCGAATGGCCCGTTTTGCAATTCCCAGCGGTCTTTTGTTTTGGTGACCAGGCGCGACTCGACATCTTCGCGTGCGGCCAGCGCGAACAATTCTTTTGACGTCAGCAATGCCTTGAAATCGGGCAGGGCTTGGCGAATCAACAATGGTTTTTTATGCCAGTAGTCGCGCAGAAACTGGGCGGGCGTAATATCGCCGAGGATGGATAAAGTTTTCATGCGTGCATTATATGTGCTGGGGTCGATTGCACGTGCAACTCGAACAAGTCTAACGGGTATAATGCCGCCATTAATATTTCGAAAGGATTAACTAATGAAGATTGCTCAAAATACCGTGGTGACGGTGCGCTACAAATTATCGGATGCGCAGGATAATCTGATCGAAGAAAGCCAGGAACCGATGATCTATCTGCATGGCGGTTACGAAAATACGCTGCCGAAGATCGAAGAAGCGCTGGAAGGCAAGCAGGCCGGTTACGAAACGACGATTCAGGTTGAGCCGGGCGATGCATTCGGCGAATACGATGCGGCGCTGGTCAAAATCGAAGCGCGCAGCAATCTGCCGACACCGCTGGAAATCGGCATGCAGTTCGAAGGCACGCCGGACGACAACGAAGATGAAACCACTATTTTCACGGTAACCGATATTGCCGACGATAAAGTGGTCCTGGACGGCAATCATCCGCTGGCGGGCATGGCATTGCGTTTTGCGTTGAATGTGACGGAGGTACGCGCTGCGACCGAAGAAGAAATCGAACATCAGCACGTGCATGGCGCACACGGTCACGGCCATGATCATGACGACGACCATGACGAAGGCGATCATTTCCGCAGCCATCCGGTTCACTGATAGTTCATTGATGTTGCGCGCGGCCGGCAGCAGCCGGCCTTGCGCCGATGAGAATGCCGGCCGAATGCCGGCAAGCATTTATTTGCGCGACATTATTTGCGTGACATTTCCAGCGGGTCTTTGTGGGTAGCGACATAAAACAAGGTTGGACGCGCAGTATTCACGCCGATCTTGGACCAGTCGGGAGCGCTTCCCAGCGTGCCCAGATTGCCGTACCAGATAATATTGCGCCCCGCATTTTGCTGGTTATGCACCAGCAGTACGCGGCCGGCGAATTTGGATGACAAGCTATTGATCAACTGACGTACTTCATTAAATCCATCGCGTTGCCCGCGCAATTCCGGCGCTCGCTGCAATAGCGGCGATAAGGGGTTGGCGTCGCAGAACAGCACAATTCCCGGCAGTTTTTTATTTTTGGCGATGGCGAACAAGCGTTGCAGCCAATCCCGATTGGCGATCAGACGGTCTTCGTATTCGCCATTGCGGCCGCCGTCGCTGCGATAGTGATTGTTATTGATCGGCAGATTGATCGTCGCAAATAGGATGTCGCCGATTTCCCAGCGCGCGTTTTCTGCGTATTCGCGAAACTTGGGCGAAGCCGACTGCCGGATCAAATCCAGTTTGCTGGCGCCAAACGACATGTCGCTGTCATAAAACAATTCGCGGATCTGATTGAGCCGTTCGATCGCGGTGGATCTGCCTGCGCTGTTTTTGCAGGCCACCCAATCGCTGGCCGCGAGCGACATGATGATGCCGTTTTGCGCGTCTTCCAGCATGCTGCGGCGTTGCGTGTATAGCTGGTCGGTGCAAGGTTCGCTGGCCGATTTGATGCCGTTGACGACCACAAAAGCCAAGTTGTCCTGGTCGCTTTCGGCTAATGCGTTTTGCAATGCCGGTTCGCCGCTATTGTGAACAAACGATTGACCGATGACGCCGAAGCCGAATTCAGCCGCAGCAGCAGATGCGCTCAGAAAAATATTCCCCAGGGCAGCCGATACCATCAGCGCAGCGAGCAACAGCGTGCGAGGATTGTTCGATTTTCGACGACGCATCGTCATCGTCATCATGTATCTCGCTTAATTCTTTGCTTCATTCTTCGCTTCATTCCTTTTCTTCATTCCTGCATGCCGGCGCCAAGCTGTTGCGAGTGAAGTTGCTTTAACCGATACAGCGCATCCAGAGCCTGGCGTGGCGTCAATGCATCGGGATCGATGTCTTCCAGCGTTTGCAGCAAATGCAGCGTGGCGGGATCCGTGCCCGGTTGTGCGGCGGCGATGTCCATTGCCGGCGCATCATCGAATATCGGAGGCGGTGCGCTGAACAGATCGAATTGCGGCGTGGTATTGACCGACTGTGCTTCCAGCAAGGCCAGATGTTTGCGCGCTGCACGAATCACCACGGGCGGCACGCCGGCCAGTTGCGCGACCTGCAGACCGTAGCTTTGCGATGCAGGCCCCGGCTGTACGGCGTGCAGAAAGACGATGCTGTCTTTATGTTCGATCGCCGACAAATGCACATTGCAGGCCGTTGGATGAATTTCCGGCAATTGCGTCAATTCAAAATAATGCGTGGCAAACAAGGTGAAACTGCGGCAGTTATCGATCAGATATTTGGCGATCGCCCAGGCCAGCGCAAGGCCATCGAAAGTCGATGTGCCGCGGCCGACTTCGTCCATCAGCACCAGCGAATGTTCAGTGGCGTTATTCAGAATCGCCGCCGATTCCGTCATTTCGACCATGAAGGTGGAACGCCCGCCAGCCAGATCGTCGGCCGCGCCGATGCGGGTGAAGATACGGTCGATCGGCCCGATCGTTGCGCTCTGCGCCGGCACGAAGCTGCCGATGTAGGCCAGCAGGGTAATCAGCGCCACTTGCCGCATGTAAGTCGATTTACCGCCCATGTTCGGGCCGGTAATCAGCAGCAGGCGCTGTTCGGCGTCGAAGCAGCAATCGTTGGCGATGAAGCGCTCGATCTGCTTTTCCACCACCGGATGCCGGCCTTGCTCGATCGCGATGGTCGGCTGCGGCACCAACTGCGGCGCGCACCAATTATGGCGCGCGGCGTGATCGGCCAGCGCGACCAGCGTATCGAGTTGCGCCAGTGCATGTGCGATTGCCTGTAGTACGCTGATATGCGGCGCCAGCGCCAGCAGCAATTGCTCATACAGATATTTTTCGCGCGACAACGCACGTTCCTGCGCCGATAAAGCCTTGTCTTCAAACGCCTTCAGTTCCGGCGTGATGTAGCGCTCGGCGTTTTTCAGCGTCTGGCGGCGGCGATAATCGTCCGGCACTTTGTTGGTCTGTCCATGCGTGACTTCGATATAGAAGCCGTGCACCTTGTTATATTCGACCCGCAGATTGGCGATGCCGGTGCGGCTGCGCTCGCGCGTTTCCAGGTCCAGCAGGAACTGCCCGGCATTCTCGGACAAGCCGCGCAATTCATCCAGCTCCGCGTCGTAGCCGCGGGCGATAACGCCGCCATCTCGTGCCATTGCAGCCGGTTCCAGCAATACCGCGCGCTCCAGCAGATCCAGGCAATCGTGCGGCGTCGCCAGCGCGCCGTGCAACGCATTAAGCAGCGGCGCATCGGCGTCCCGGCTGCACATATCGACATAGGCGCGCAACGATCCCAATTGCTGCAAGCCTGCTCGCAGGCCGGCCAGATCGCGTGGGCGCGCCGACAGCAGTGCGATGCGGGTGGTGATGCGCTCGATATCGGGCACCGCGGCCAATGTGCCGGACAGCCCGGAGCAGGCATCGGTGCGCATCAGCGCGTTGACGGCTGCATGCCTGCTGCGAGCGATCTGCTGATCGCGCCGGGCGTGGTGCAACCAATGGCGCAGCAAGCGCGAACCCATCGCGGTGCGGCAGTGATCGAGCAAGGAAAACAGCGTCGGCGCGTTGCCGGTATCCTGCGTGCGCAGCGTTTCGGTTAATTCGAGATTGCGGCGGGTGGCGGCGTCGAGACCGATAAATTCGTTTTCGGATTCGACCGTCAGGGCGCGTATATGCTGCAAGCCCTTGCCCTGTGTCGACTCGGCGTAACGCAGCAGCGCACCGGAGGCGCCGATTGCAGCGCTCAATCCTTCGGCGCCAAAGCCGTTGAGCGTGGCCACTGCCAATTGATCGCACAGCGCTTTGCTGCCGTTGCCGATATCGAAATGCCAATCCGGCACTGTGCTGGTCTTGCCGCTGAACAGGGCGGCGACGCGGTTCGCCATGCTGTCGCTTAACAGCAATTCGGCCGGCGCGATGCGCTCCAGTTCCTGCTTCAAACGGGTTTCGAAATCGGCGGCGTTGGCATTCAATTCCATTACACGCAAGGCGCCGCTGGCCATCGACAGCCAGGCCAGGCCCAAGGTGACGCTTTTGCGCTGTTCGGTCACGTATAGCGCCAACAATGAGCGTTCCGATTTTTCCGGCAACAGATCGGAATCGCTCAATGTGCCTGGCGTAATCACCCGCACCACTTTGCGTTCGACCGGTCCCTTGCTGGTGGCGGGGTCGCCGATCTGCTCGCATAAGGCTACCGATTCGCCCAGCTTGATCAACTTGCTCAGATAGGGATCCAGCGAGTGAAACGGCACGCCGCACATCTTGATCGGGTTGCCGTTGGACGCGCCGCGCTGCGTCAGCGTAATGCCCAGCAGCCGGGACGCTTTTTCAGCATCGTCGAAAAACAATTCGTAAAAATCGCCCATCCGATAAAACACCAGCGTGTCCGGATGGTCCGCTTTGATGCGCAGATACTGCTGCATCATGGGAGTATGTTTGCCTAGCGCGGCATCTACGGCGGCAGCGGCTTCTGATTCAGGGGGTAGTGCTACGGACATTCCAACCTTTCGTATGGCCAGTGACAAATGATAGTGGCCCGGCGATGCACGGACGTGGCAGATCGGCCATTTTACTCTGACCGCGGTCGAAGATTGGCGCTGCTTAACAGCAAGTGTGCCGATAGTTTGTAATTTCGGGACCTCGATCAAAATCCGGCGCGGAACACAAAGCGGGCGGCGCGACACCGGACTCACGGTAAAATGCGATTTTGAGACCAGCCGAACAGGATAATATGCAATTCATCACATTTTTGATCGACTTCATTCTGCACATCGATGTACATCTGGCGCAATTGGCCGTTGCCTACGGTCCCTGGCTCTTCCTCATATTATTTCTGATCATATTTTGTGAAACCGGTTTGGTTGTGACGCCATTCCTGCCCGGCGATTCCATGCTGTTCGTAACCGGTGCCATTGCGGCGACGGGCGCATTCAATATTCACTTGATGGTGGCGACGCTGATTCTGGCCGCTATTATCGGCGACAGCGTCAATTATCAGATCGGGCGCGTGATCGGGCTGAAAGTGTTCGACAGGCCGGATTCACGTATCTTCAAGCGAAAACATCTGGAGCGAACGCATGCTTTTTACGAGAAGCACGGCGGCAAAACCATCATCATTGCGCGTTTTGCGCCGATTGTGCGCACGTTTGCGCCGTTTATTGCCGGCGTGGGTTCGATGCGCTATACGCGCTTTCTGTCGTATAACATCGTCGGCGCGGTAGCGTGGGTGGGCGCGTTTGCGTATGCCGGTTATTTTTTCGGCAATCTGCCTCTCGTCAAAAAGAATTTGAGCTTGCTGATTCTTGCAATCGTGGTGATTTCTCTGATGCCGGCAGTGATTGGATATATTCGCCAGCGGCGGGAAGCTTGAGGTAAAGCTTTCCGTAAAACATACAGTAATGCTTGAAATGAAAAAAGGCGGCAGATCGAATGGATCTGCCGCCTTTTTTTCGGTGCTGTTTACTTATATCGATTTTGCCAGGAGACGCGCTCTGATGATGTCGTAAAACCAGTTGTAGGCAAATGAATAGATCAGGAAGAACAGCAAGACACCGATATCCAGCAGGAACGCGTCCAGCAAGCTGATATCCAATCCCCACGCCGCCAGCGGTACCACCACAATCGTCAGGCCTGCTTCAAACAGCAGTGAATGCATGACGCGAACGCTTACCGTTCGCTGAAACTGCATTTTGGCCTGGGCCCGATCGAATGCAGCGTTAAAAATCATATTCCAGAGCATGGCAATCGTCGAAATCGCGATAGCCAATCCGCCGGCATGCGATAGCGGCTTACCCATCAGCCAGACGATCGCCGCGGCAGTCAGCGCAATGGCGATCAGCTCGAACAGAAATGCATGGAAAATGCGTTCCACGATCGATTTGTTGAGGGATGTGTTGGTAACTGCGCTCTTGCCTGAGTCGCCGCCCACGTTGTTTTTTTGGGCGATATTCTTATTGAAATTCATTTTACTGGTCCTCGACTGCTAAAAAGATGTCGCATTATGATCGTTATTTGTGATAATCACTAATCAGTTATTAACGGAAATAGCGATAGATGATTCAACATTCCCCGGAAGCGTTATTGGCCTTCGTTGAAGCGGCGATGCTGGGCTCATTCTCTGCCGCCGCCCGCAAGCTAGGCAAAAGCCAATCCACGATCAGCGGCGCCATTGCCAATCTGGAAACCGATCTGGGTGTAATCCTGTTCGACCGCAGCAGCCGAAAGCCGGGGCTGACCGAGCATGGCCGCCTGTTATTGGGCCGGGTTCAGGACATTCTGGCGGCAACCGACAGGCTGGACCGCGCCGCGCTGCAATTAGTCGGCGGTCTGGAGTCGCGGTTGACGCTGGCATTGTCGGACACCTACCATTCGATCCACTACGAGCAGATCATGCAGGCCTTTGAACGGCGCTATCCGGATCTGGCGTTTGAATGTGTCATTGCCGAGGGAGCGGATTTGCTGGCCATGATCCAGAGCGGCAGGGCGCACATTGGCCTGGTGCAGGGGCAAGTTGAATATCCACCGGATATCGGCTCGGCAGCCTTATCCGAGCATTCGGAAATAGCGCTGTATGTGGCCGCCACGCATGCATTGGCGCATGAAAAATCGGTGAGTGCGGATAAATTGGCCGAGCACCGGCAGATCAGGCTGGCCCCCGCCGGTATGTTGCCGGCGCGGCCGGCCGCCGGGCGCAGCTGGTCGGCGCCGAGTTATCTGATGATGCTGGAAATGACGACCATGGGATTCGGTTGGGCAGCGTTGCCGAAATGGCTGGTCAAGCAATTTGCCGACGACAAGCTGAAACAACTGCAAGTGCGAGGCTGGCCGCGGTTGGTACAGATCGATGCTGTCTGGTCGCGCCAGCGCACGCTGGGCCCGGCCGGCGGATGGCTGCTGGAAACAATGCTGGCGCTGGATTAATGCGAAGCCGGTTTCGGCTTATCCTGGCGCAAATCGTTCAATGCCTTCACATGCGCTTCAAAACTTGCTTTGACCACATCGTTGGCATTGGTTATCGCAAACATTTCGCGCGCCAGATCTGTTTCCACGTCGAATTCCTGCAAAGCCTTGGCGCAAAAATCCCGCGGCAGCGAGTGAAACAAGCCGTTAATCAGGCAAGTCAGGGCGGTAATCTGGCCTTTTTGCTCGTTGATGGTTTTCAGAATCCGGCGATCGATTTCACTCATTTCGTTTCCTTGCATTCAATAAAAGCCGCCACTGTACAGCAGGCGAGGGCATTCAGTTGAATCCGGCTGAATGCCGCGACCTCCGCTCCCGGCCTCACGGCACTTATGCGGTTTCAGCAATCTGCCGCAATGCCTGCTCGAATACTTCCACTGGCTGGCCGCCCGAAATCAGATGGCGGTCATTGATAATCACGGCAGGTACCGCATTAATGCCTTGCTGACGATAAAATTGCTGCTGCGCGCGGACCTCGGCGGCATAAGCATCGGACGACAAAACCTCCTGCGCCTTCGCCGCATCCAGTCCGACCTTGCGCGCCAGCTCGACCAGCACGGCATGATCCGAAGGATCCAGTCCCAATGTGAAATAAGCTTCGAACAACGCCGCTTTCAAAGCCATCTGGCGGCCTTCGAGTTCAGCCCAATGCAACAATCGATGTGCGTCGAAGGTATTGTAGATACGCTCGCGTTTATCCATATTGAAAGTGAAGCCCAGCGCCGCGCCGCGAGCCCGGATGGCCTCGCCATTGGCCGCAAGCTGCTCCGGTGTGGAACCGTATTTTTCGGCCAGATGCTCGGCAATATTTTGTCCGCCGGGCTGCATCTGCGGATTAAGTTCAAAGGGCTGGAAATGCAGGTCGACTTGCACTTCGCCGCCGATGCGTTCGATCGCTTGTTCAAGCGAACGCAAGCCGACTACGCACCAGGGGCAGGAAACATCGGAAACAAAATCAATCTTCATTGGGATAGGCATAGTAATTCCTGATGGCAAACTAAATGAAAAGTGTAGCCGATTCGGGTAAATCGCGTTGCCGGACAAGGTTTACGCCGATGGCAGGAAGAGGTGAGAGAAATCTGGCGGAAACTGCTGGCGAAAACCGCAAACTGTCGCTATAATTCGACCCCTGTTGGGGCGTTAGCTCAGTTGGTAGAGCAGCGGACTCTTAATCCGTAGGTCGAGTGTTCGAGCCACTCACGCCCCACCAAAGAATACAAAGGGTTACAGCGCATGTTGTCTGTAACCCTTTTCTCTTTCGGGTTCATGTAACCGCTATGTAACCCGATTTACTCCTCGCCGATCCATCTCAATCATCATCATGTTGTAAGCTAGCACCTGAAGACGCCATAAACGGAGCTTGGGGACAGCAGTGACAAAAACAGAATTGATGGGGCCGAGTGAGACTGGGTTCTGGCTTGAAACCCTGCGCAAAGACGACCGCTCCAAACGTGAATACTTGCCACTGACGGGTGCCGCCACCGAGCTTGGTCGCAAGCCTAACGATTTACTGGATGAAGGGGCAGCCGGAAAGCTTATCCTCTACGCACCTGTTTTGCAGGAAGGTCTGTATGTGTGGCCAGTGACCGAGCGTGGCATTCCGCATACGCGTCTGCTGGGTAATATCGACGGTGTTGAACCCGTGTTCCGCACGAGGTTGCAATATGGAGAGTACGCGGTTCTGTCCGCTACGGACATCAAGAAGATTAAGATAGAGCAGTCGGTAAGGCCAGATGGCTACATCTGCCCGGAACTCGCGCTGCATCGGATCGTCGAGTGGCAAGCGGAACAAAAGGAAGAACAAACCGCCGTTCCGGCCACACGGATGAAATCGTTGGCGACTCAGGTTGCATGGGTTTTCGCGTATCCCGAAGCAACAGAGCCGGGCGTTGTCACGGCCGAAATGCTGCGTGTGGACGCTAAAGACCTCCCGCGACTGAAAGCACAGATCACAAAATCCATCACCTTCGAAGTTTTACCCGATACAACGCATAGTCCAGATCAGCCATCACAAAAAGTCGATGGCGATGAAAGCTTAAATGAAAAAAATTCAGACCCAGGGCGACCGGTTGCCCTAAAAGTTGATGCAGACACACTGAAATTCAACCAAGTGAAGGTTTCCCGGAAAGAGATCCTGGAGTACAACTTTCGGGGGGAAATGTCATCAACTATTGTGAACGCGATCATCAAGGCAAGTGCCCCCGAAGACTTCCATTCCGTCTGGGAAGAGCTACTCAAGCTGGCGACACAGAAAATCCCCCCCATCATTGATGTTGATGAGAAAGGAAGGATTGAGTACAGAAGCCATGTGGGGCGAACTAAGTTTTACGAAAAAAGCTTCCTTAAAACGACTCTTGACCGTGCCTTGGAAAGAGCCAAATCCTCGCATAAGACCCCATAAGCCCCCATAGCGGGTCACACCGCATAACTGAAGATTTTCGTCCTTCACACTCCGTTCCGTCATCTACGCAGAACCGCATAGTTGCGCGCAGATGACGCGTAGCGACCACGCCTTGGTCGATTCAGAACGGAGAATTCCTCATGGCAGCAGTAGTTCAAAACACGTCGTCGTTGGCACGCGGCGTTGAAACCAAGATTTTCGCCAGCAAGAACCTTGTCAAACCCCAAACCGTCCGTAAAAGCTACAGCATCAAAGGTACATACCTGGGTGTAGTACCTACCAAGCTTGCCAATGGCCGTCTTCTTTGGCCGGATGTCATCGTCTCGTTGCGCGATGGTGCGCTTCCCGCCAACGATGGAGAGGTAGCGTAATGGCAGCCGCAACGCAAATGGTCGCAGCTACAGCTGTTGTCAGTACCTATGCAAAGCTCCAGCGCGCCTGTCAAGTATTTGGACTGGTTCATTCTATCGATGGCGAGGTCACCGTGTTCCGCGACCACTTGGCGCGTCATCTTTCCAACGCAGTGAACATTACAGGGAAGGCCTTGGGCGGTGACAATCCTCTGCGCGTCACCGTCCACCAGCAGGACGGCGCGATGGATGCCATCACTTTGTTAAAAGCGTTAAGCGACTGCGAGCAACTTGTCCGTTACAAGGATTTGGGCTTTGTGTCTGCCGTGGAGTACTTCGTACACAACCAGCAGTATGAAGACGTGGTTGCGATCGGTAATTTCTGGTCTTCGGACCCTTACGGCGAGACGGCTCGACTGAACAAGCTGCTGGCAGATTTGCATCATGGCGGCCTTCGCCAGCACGTCACCACGCAGTCGGTCGGGTGGCAGAAACAGGCCGATGCACGCTGGGCCAGTATTCAGTCCGGTATCGAAGGCGTGTTTGCAGCGAATGACACAATCTTCGCCTGCAAGGCCGATCTTCTCCATCAGGATTATGTGCCGAAAAATAAGGTGCAAGTGATGACGCGTTATGACCAGCTTACGCAAGGGCAGACATTCACGCACGCAGATGTAGGCCAAGTTCAGTCTTGGCAACGCGCATTCCATACGGCGCTGTCTGAATCCATTACTTGCCAGCAGAAATTGCTTGCCTGGGTTTACGTTACCAGTTATTCGCGCATCACCGGGCCTTACACCACAGCCGTCCTGCTTTTCGATGGAGCAGGTGTCGCTCCTGACGAGGTACATGACGTGTTACAGACGTCTTGGAACACCGCAACGGACGGTCAAGGCTATTGCTTTCACTGGTCGTCGTCCAAATGCCTTTGGGCGGGCCGCATCGAGCCCTGCGACGATATCAAGCGCCACGGGTTACTGCATGGCCTGGAAT
>DASYCG010000066.1:0-4309 GCA_036500325.1 Herbaspirillum sp.
CATGATGCCGAAATGGATCGGATTGATTCCGAGCTTGACGGCAACCGGAAAGAGAATCGGCGCCATGATCAGAACAATCGACGATGCTTCCATCACATTTCCCGCCAACAGCAGCAAGATATTGACGACCAGCAGAAATCCCATCTGTCCCAGCCCCATTGTCAAAATGAAATCAGTCAGTGCCTGTGGCACATTTTCGGACGTCATCAGGAACGAGAACAAGGTCGCGTTGGTAATGATGTACAGAAGCATCGCAGACATGGCAGCCGAGTCCAGCAGCACCTTCGGCACGTCTTTGATCGTCATGTCCTTATAGACGAATATCGATACCAGGAAGGCATATACCGCACTCATCGCCGCCGCTTCCGTGGCGGTAAATATGCCGCTGAAAATACCGCCGATCACAATCACCACCAGGAACAGGCCCCAGGCGCTGTCGCGGAATGCGTCCCACCGTTCGCGCCATGTGGCCTTTTTCAATCGCGGATAATTGTTTTTCCGCGCGATATTCCAGGTCGTGAAGCAAAGCATCCCGGTGAGAATCCCGCCCGGGATCAGCCCGGCGATGAATAACGCGCCGATGGAAGTATTGGTCGAAACGGCGTAGATGACTTTAATCACGGACGGCAGCATCAGGATGCCCAGCGCGCCCGAGGTGGCAATCACGCCCGCGCCGAATTTCTTGGGAAAGCCTTGCTTGACCATTTCGGGCAAGACGACCGAGCCGATCGCCGCGACCGTCGCCACGCTGGAACCGCAGACCGATGCAAACAACGCACATCCGATCACGCCGGCCAAGCCGATGCCGCCATGCCAATGCCCGACCAGGGTGGTGGCGAATTTGATCATTCGCCTCGCCACCCCGCCGTGCGTCAGAAATGTACCCGCCAACAGGAAGAACGGGATCGCCATGATCTCGAAATTTTCGATCCCGGTAAACAGCTTCAACGCGACCGATTCAATCGGGACGTTGGTCATCGTAAACAGGAAGGTCAACACCGTAAGGCCGAGCGATATGGAGATCGGCATGCCGGTCAACATCAGGCCGAACAGCAAAACGAAAATAATGATGGCGTTCATGGATGGCCTCTTACCGCTTCGATGTCGGCTGCATCTTCGATACCGTCGACATGGGCGGCGTCATGCTTCGGTAACTCGCCGCTTTTATAGAATTGCACTGTCGTTTGTAAAAATCGGAAGCACATCAGGTAGGAGCCCAACGGCACAGCCAGATAGACTATCCACATCGGAATTTCGAGATCGGCGGACACGGTGTCCGTCTGCGCCATCCTGAAAACGAATTCCGCACCCAGGGTCCCGACGATCGCCGTAAAGACCGCGCCGGCCAACAAACCGAACAGAATGAATTTGTTCCGCCATGGCGTATTCAATTTGTTGATCAGCACATCCACACCCACATGGATGCCCACGCGGACGCCATATGCGGCGCCGAATTTCGCCATCCATACAAACATGTAAATGCAGAGTTCCTGGGCCCAGCTGGAATTGATTTTTATCAATTCATCTTGCAACCAGGGGATCGGCAGGCCGGATGCATACCGATGTACTACTGCCAGAAAGATGAGAACAGTGGCCATCGCCATCAACGATGCGATCAGCCACTCTTCCAGGCGGTCGAGGAATTTCATGAAATCTCCGAGCGAATGCTATCGGAAACAGCATCCGCCGTTCCAATCGAGCGATAAAAATATTGAGATATCGGTGGTCCCGGCCATGAAGGCCGGGACGATGATGACGTCCGCTGCTTGCGGCTAAGCCTTACTTATAGCCGAGCTTTTCAGATTCTTGATTGATCGAATCGATCAGGTCTTTGCCAATGCGGCTTTCCATTTGTTTTTGTACCGGCAGCAATGCTTTGCGCCATTCGACTTTTTCCGCATCGGTCAAATTGTAGACGTTGGTTTTGCCGGACTTGCGCACAGCATCCATCGCGTCGTCGTTCTCTTTTTGTGCGATGGTATTTGCGTATTGCGTCGTCTCTTTCATAGCGCCGTCGAGTTCGGAGCGAATATCCGCAGGCAGGCCGTCCCAGAATTTCTTGTTCACGATCACTGCATAGCCCAGGTAACCGTGATTCGACATGGCAATGTATTTTTGAACTTCATACATTTTCTGGGTGTAGAGATTGGATGGCGGATTTTCCGTACCGTCTACGACGCCCGTTTGCAGGGCTTGATAAACTTCGGAAAAAGCCAGCACTTGCGGATTGGCGCCAAGCGCCCGCATCTGTGCGTCGAGCACCTTGGACGACTGGATGCGCATTTTCAGGCCTTTGAAATCGCTCGGCAAATGCAGCGGCTTGTTTGCGGACATTACCTTGAAACCATTGTCCCAATAGGCCAAGCCGGTAATGCCCTTGCTTTCGAGTTTCTTGAAAAGACTCTTGCCGATCGGACCTTGCGTCACGGCATCGAGTACAGTCCGGTCAGGAAAAATGTAAGGCAAATCGAATACTTCAAATTCCTTGACGCCAAGCGGGCCGAACTTCGCCAACGAGGGCGCCAGCATTTGAACGGCGCCGAGCTGCAGGGCTTCCATTTCTTCTTTGTCTTTGTATAACGTGCTATTCGGGTAAACCTCGATTTTCACGCGTCCGTTGGTCGCTTTTTCCGCCAGCGCCTTGAATCGCAACGCGGCCTTGCCTTTCGGCGTGTCGGCGGCGACAACGTGACTGAATTTGATTAAGATCGGCGCTTCGGCAAAAGCACTTGCATTGGCCGTGGCGATTGCCGCCAGCAATATTAAGGATTTCAGTTTCACAATATCTCCCGAATTTTTTTACTTTTCGATGGCAGGCTGCCATTTCAGTTGTGCATTATCGGCAAGCGCCAATAGCGCCGCAATTGTGGTTAACCACAGTCGGGCCGGAGCGCCACTGGCCGCGACGGATTCAACGAATTCGACGCATTATTGATGCAGACCACCGACTTTTTCGGGAAGCAGCGGGGTTTTTAATATACTCGCCAGCTCGATGGCGGTTTTTACCTTCATTTTTTCGAGCACGCGGGAGCGATGCACTTCAACCGTCCGGATGCTGATCGACAGCTTTTCGGCGATGACCTTGTTCATGCTGCCCGTGAGAATCAAATCCAGCACTTCCCGCTCTCTGCCGGAAAGCGTAGAAAGCAATCGCTGCGGAATCGCGGCATTGCATGCCTGCCGCGAAGCCGCCAGCGCTTCGTGCACCCGGTCCATGAGTTTGTTGTCGTCAAACGGCTTCTCGAAGAAATCGAACGCGCCGTGTTTGAGTGCATCGACGGCCATCGGCACATCGCCGTGACCTGTCATGAAGATCACGGGGAACTGATAAATGAGATCGCGGGCGTTCATCGCATCGAATAGCGCGATGCCGCTGACCGCCGGCATTCTCACATCTAGCAATACGCATTCCCCGGCAGGATCGGGCTGGGATGCGTCGATCACGTCAAGGAATACCTCTGCGTTCTGGTGCGCGACTGCCTCGATGGATCGTGTCGAGGCGAGCCACAGCAAGGCGTTCCGAATAGCTTCTTCATCATCTACAATGTGCAGCATTGTTGTCCCCCAGTAATCAGTATTCCGAAGTGCCGATTGCGCGCTGACATCGCGTCATGTCATACGGGTCCCGCGATGGATTTTATTTTTCATCGGATGACGATAACGTTGGCAAGGAGAAACGAAAGGTCGTCCCGCCTTCCGGATTGTGCGTATAAGTCAGCGTTCCGCCGTGAAATTCTATCGCTGTCCTGCAAATGTTCAATCCCATTCCCATCCCTTCGGCCTTGGTGGAAAAGAAAGGCGAAAATAAGCGCTCCGCCACTTCATCGCTAATTCCTTCGCCCAGATCGCTGATCGAAACGACCACGCGCGGGACGCCATCAATGTATGTCAGGTTGGCATGAATGTTCAATATTCTTCTGTCCGGATCGCTGGCTTGCATTGCTTCGACCGCGTTGCGCGTCAGATTAAGCAGGACTTGTTCGAGAAGGGTTCGATCCGCCAGCACCGCCGGCAGATTCGGCGCCACATGAAAATGCACGCTGACAAAAGCAGTATTGGCCTGCAGTCTGACGAGCGGCAGGACGCTATCGAGCAATGCCTGTATCGACACTGATTGGCGCGAAGGTTCGCGTTGCTTCACGAAAGCATGCACGCTTCGGATGATTTGCCCGGCGCGCTGCGCTTGCGCGCTGGCCTTTTCGAGAGCCGACTTCAACAGCTCCGGATTGATTGCCCCATCGGACCCATTCAACAAATTCAACGCCCCGGTCGTGTAACTCGAAATCGCGGTCAGCGGTTGATTCAGTTC
>DASYCG010000067.1:0-77885 GCA_036500325.1 Herbaspirillum sp.
CCGCCCGGTGGAGAATGCGCCGCAAGGCACCCGCATCGAGAATCCGGATGTGGACTTTGCGACGATGGCGCGCTCGATGGGCGTGCATGCCGAAGGGGCGATCACCCGCACCGAAGACATCGAAGCGGCCTTGCGCCGCGCGATTGCCGTGGTCAAACAGGGCAAGCCGGCGCTGATCGATATCTTTACGCAAAACCGCTAAAGCCAGGCAGAAGGAAACAAGATGAAGATCACATCGCATCGGTCGCTGCGGGCGGCGGCAATCATGGTCGGTACTGTGGCAGCGATTGCAGGCACGGCATTGCCGGTGCATGCGCAACAAAACGGGCAAACAGCGGAGCAATCCCTGTTCGACTACACCGGCGCAGACCGGATGGCCCGTATCGTTGCCGCGGCCAAGAAGGAGGGGGTGTTGACCATTTACGCCAGCATCGCGCAGAGCGATATGGCCAAACTGGTCGCCATGTTCGAAAAGCAATACGGCATCAAGGTGGCGGTATGGCGTTCCGGCTCCGATGAGGTATTACATCGCGGCATCACGGAAGCCAACGCCAAAACCTATAAAGCCGACCTGTTCTACGACCCGGTTACCGAGCTGGAAGCCTTGTCGCGGGAAAAGATTCTGCAGCCGGTGAATTCGCCCACCTTCAAGGATTTGCAGCCGGGATCGATCTCCGAGAAACGGGATCGGGCGAATGTATTGATCTCCGTTTTCGTCCAGGCCTACAACACCAATGCCATCAAGAAGGAAGATTTGCCCAAATCTTTCAAGGATCTGCTCGATCCGAAATGGAAAGGCAAAATCGGGATTGAGGCCAAGGAAGCAAGTTGGCTGGGCGCCACCGTCAAGGCGATGGGCGACGAAACCGCCGGCATCAAACTATTCCGCGACATCGCGGCAAAGAACGGCATTTCCATTCGGCAAGGCCATTCGCTGGTCAAGAATATGGTGGTTGCCGGAGAAGTCCCGCTGGCGCTGACTGTCTACACCTATATGGCGGATCAAGGGAAAAAAGAGGGCGCGCCTATCGATTGGTTCGCGCTCGATCCGGTAATCGCCCGGGCCAACGCGATGGGCATCGCGCGCCAGGCGCCGCATCCGGCTGCGGCGCTGCTGTTCTATGAATTCCTGCTCGGCCCGGATGCGCAAAAACTATTTGCCAGCCTCGGTTACGCGCCAAGCAATACCAAGGTCGAATCGCCGATCAAGGGTTTGAAATATACCTTGATGGATCCCGCCGTCGCACTGGACGAACGGGCCAAATGGGATGTCATCTTTGATAAAACAATGATGGGGAAGCGCTGATTAAGCGTACCTGACTTAATCAGCGCTTTTCTAAAGCTTATCCAGGCCGGCATCGATGCTGCGCTCCGTATTGCCATGAATCGGGTGATTTTTGATGCCTCTCAAGGTGATGAGCGCGAAAAGCAACGATATGATCGAGCAGCCGGCGATCCCGATCACCATTGGCCGCGCGGTGGAGTTCGCGAACACGTTTACCGTCGCCATCACCACCGCGCCCGTGATGAATTGCAGCGTTCCCATCAAGGCTGATGCCGTGCCCGCAATAGCGCCATGTTCTTCCAGAGCAAGCACCGCCGTGCTCGGCACCACTAGTCCGAGAAAGCCGTAACCGATAAAGAGCAATGCAAACATCACGGGTAAATGATCATTGCCGAGCAGGTTCAGGATCATCAGCAGTGTCAAGCTTGTGGCACAGCCGGCGACGGCAACACGCACCATCGGCACCAGTCCGAAACGCACGCCCAAACGTCCCGTAAATTGCGAAACACCGATAAAGGCAGCGGCATTAGCCGAAAACGCCAGACTGAATTCGCGTGGCGTGAAGCCGTAATGGTCGATCAATACAAACGAAGCGTTGGCCAGATAAGCGAAGAAACTGGAAATGCCGAAAGCGCCGATGAATACCAGCCCCAGGAAGTGCCGGTCGCGCAGCAGCAAGCCATACGCTTTGAGGGCGCTACGGACATCGCTTTGCGCGCGCTCGCTGGGGGAGCGCGTTTCGCGCAGGCTGGTAAATAATAAAATCAAGGCCAGCCCGGCAGCGATGGTTACCGTCCAGAAAACACTGCGCCAGCCGGCCCATTCGATCAGGAAACTGCCGGTCAGCGGCGCCAGGATAGGCGATACGCTGAACACCAGCATCAGTAACGACATCAGCCGCGCCGCATCGGTGCCGGTATGAAGATCGCGCACCACCGCGCGCGGCACCACCATGCCGGCGCTGGCGCCCAAGCCCTGCAAAAAGCGCAAAGCAATCAATGTATGAATATTCGGCGCCAATGCGCAACCGATGCTGCTGATCGCGAAAAGCGTCAGCCCGAAGTAGAGCGGCAGCTTGCGGCCAAACATGTCTGCAATAGGGCCGTAGATGATTTGCCCAATGCTCAGCGAGATGAAAAAAGCCATCAAACTGGCCTGCACCGCAGCCGATGAAGCGCCCAGGGTATGGCCGATGGAAGGTAAAGCCGGCAGATACATATCGATGGCGAAAGGGCCGATGGCGGATAGCAGGCCCAGCACCAGCGCATTTTTCAGAAAACTGGAATTCATATCGATAAAATTTGTTTTAAATCAAAAACTTGCATATGTTTATTAAACCTAAATATCAATATTTAAGGCGCTATTTTTCAGTTATAAATTTAGGTAATAATAATTTAAATTCAATAACTTGCATTGTTTATGTAAAGTAAAGTATTAACGAGTCGCTACGATAAACAAACGTGGAAACGGCAGCAAAACCGTGCCGTCCGGCAGTGCCGGATAGGCTTGCGCCACAGCGGCGGTATAGCGTTCCAGAAAAGCGCCTCGCTCCTCTTCATTGAGCGGATCCAGAAATGGCCGCAGGCCGCTGCCCTTGAACCATTCCACCACCGCGCCGGCGCCGCCGGCAAGCGGATGGTAATAAGTGGTTTGCCAGACATCGAGCTTGGCGCATAGCGGGCGCAGCGCTTTGTAATACCAATTTCCGTCATGCCTCACCATTCTGGATTTCGATGCTTCCGCAAGCTTGCCGGCCCACTGCGCATCGGCGGCTATTTCACGCATCAGCAGATGGGCAGGTTCCTCAAGATTGACCGGGATCTGGGTGGCCAGGCTGCCGCCCGGCGCCAATTTGGCTATCAGCGCCGGATACAGCGTGTCGTGATCCGGCACCCATTGCAGTACGGCGTTGGCCAGAATGACATCGAACGGACCGGGATCGTTCCAGGCGCTGATGTCGGCCATAGCGAATCGCACCTTGGGCAACCGTTTTTGCGCGGCGGCAACCATATCCGAGGAGGTATCCAGTCCGTGCAGCTTGGCGTCCGGATAGCGGGCAGCAAGCAGTTCAGTCGAATTGCCCGGCCCGCAACCGATGTCCACCACGGAACGGGCTTTTACGGTCGGCACGGCGGCCAACAAATCGCGTACCGGACGCGTGCGTTCATCTTCGAAAGTGACATATTGCTTTGCAGACCAGCTCATGGAATACCTCGTGTCGGTTTAATGGGTTGACTGATTATTGATGGCGGATAGGGCGAATATTCGATTTAGCGCAGCAGTGTAGCGCTGTTTGGCTTTTGCATCCGATGCCGCGGATGTTTTAGCGTTTCAGGCATCCCCGCCGCCAAGATAACGCTTGATAATCCGGCCGACGGTTGGGTGGGATTTATTGAAGGCAAGTCCGATTCCGCGCAGCGAATGGCCTTCCATATACATCAGCAGCATCTCGCCTTCCTGGCAAGCGCCTCGAACTCATCCAGCAGCAACACGCAAGGGCGTTGCATCTCATGAGAGAAAACGGCGCGCACATTACTAATTTGTTTTAAATCAATTAGTTATGCTGCCTAATAAATTATTGATTTTGATTCTACTTAAATTTACCAATTTTAAACAGTTTTTCTGCCTAGAATTCGTTGACCGATTTACCGGATATTCCGTTGAAAAACCAATTATGGATCGAACAAAATATGCGAATCATTTTCGAGAAAAAGAATTTTCTGGCCGCTTGCCTGGGTTTATTGCTGATCGCTTCAATGGCCTCGGCGGGCGCAAAAGAAGCGGCGGCGGAATTGCCTGCAGTGCAAACCAAGGAACTGTTGCGCAGCGGTGCATCGTGGGATGGTGTGCCTTATACGGCCTATCCAAATGGCGCGCCCGAAATCACGGTCCTGCAAATCACCATCGCGCCGCACTCCGCGTTGGCATGGCATACGCATCCGATGCCGAACGCCGCTTATGTGCTGTCCGGCGAACTCACGGTCGAGAAAAAGTCGACCGGCGAAAAGAAGCTGATTACAAAAGGGCAGGTATTGCCGGAAATGGTGAATGAATTACATCGCGGCATGAGCGGCGATGCGCCGGTAGTGCTGATTGTCTTTTATGCCGGCACCAAAGGCATGCCGTTGTCTCAGCATTAGCAGCGCCAGTTTTAAATCAAGCCAGCCAGTCTCCAACGCGGCCCTCCATTCTGAGGGCTGCAGATCAATCGAATTCATCCTTGCACCATTAATCCGGCGCGCTCCTGCCATCCTCCTGCTTCGTCGCCCGCTTCGTTCCGGCGTCATTCCTGCTTCTCAAATCTTCTTGACAAGGGGATTCGGCTTCATTAATCTCGTTTTAAGTTCTACTCTACGAATTATGTATTTCGTACAGTGAAACAAATAAAATGCAGCTCATCCATAAAAATGCATACCTTCAGGAAACGAGGAGACCATGAAACTAAAAGGACAGGTGGCGATTGTCACCGGTGCGGGCCGTAACATCGGCGAAGAAATATCCAAGCTGTTGGCATCCGAGGGCGCCAGCATCGCAGTGGTGGATATCAATAAAGAACTGGGCGACAAAGTGGTCGCCGAGATTAAAAAGAACGGCGGCGACGCTGCGACTTTCGTTGCCGACATCGGCAGCGAAGCCGATATACAAGCGCTTGCCAAGGGCGTCGTCGAAAAATGGGGCCGGGTCGACATTCTCGTCAATAACGCCGCGATTTCCGATAATAAAACCATCTTTGAAATCACCAAGGCCGATTGGGACCGTGTGATTGCGATCACCTTGACAGGCCCGTTCCTGATGAGTAAATACGTCGCCGAACAAATGGTGAAGTGCGACAGCCAGGGCAAAATCGTCAACGTGGCGTCCACTTCCGGCTTCTACGGCCGCAAGCGCGCGATCGCCTATGCGGCAGCCAAAGGCGGCGTGGTGAATATGACCCGCGCCATGGCGATTCAACTGGCGCCGCACGGCATTCGCGTCAACGGCGTCGTTCCGAACAAGATCGGCTCTCCGGTCGGCAAGGACGAATTCGACCCGACGCGCCCGGTGGTGAATCTGAAAAATCGTCCCGGGGTGCCGATGGATATGGCGAAAGCGGTGCTGTTCCTGGTGTCCGACGATTCCGATTTTATCGTTGGCGACATGCTGTTCGTCGATGGCGGCGTGACGGCGTTGATGCCAGGTGAATAAGCCGGTCCGAGACTGAAGACGAGAAACAGGAAAGCAAATCCGCAGGAAAGCAGCAGGAAAACAAGCAGATCAGGAGGCATTATGGATATCAGGAAAAAGGTCATGCAAATCACACCGCTGCCGCATCGATGCGGGGCGGAAATCACCAATATCGATCTGGCCCATTTAACGCAGGGAGAAACCGACGCCATCCGGGAAGCGTATCTGGCGCATCAGATACTGCTGATTCGGGAGCAGGCGTTGACGCCGCAGGAACAATTTGAATTTTCGGCCAGATTCGGCCCGATCGAGGAACAGGAAAATAATAAGTTTTCTCATCCGGAGCACGATAAGGTTGTCATTCTTTCCAACGAAATCCGGCCGGACGGCACGGCTGTGGGCGTGGTCGATGCCGGCGATTTCTGGCATTCCGATTCATCGCATCATGAAATTCCCGTCACCCTGACCATCCTGCAATCGGTCAGGAATCCGAAAACCGGCGGCACCACCGATTTTTGCAATATGTATGGCGCGTATGAAGCCTTGCCCGATGAAGTGAAAGAAAAAATCAACGGCCGCAACGGTATTCATCACGTTTCCAAAG
Source organism: Herbaspirillum sp. (assembly GCA_036500325.1). Lineage (GTDB taxonomy): Bacteria > Pseudomonadota > Gammaproteobacteria > Burkholderiales > Burkholderiaceae_D > Herbaspirillum. The sequence goes on from DASYCG010000067.1 coordinate 6,054, forward strand.
TGCTTAATCCGCGTGTCGTGATCTCGCAAAACCGCCCGGATGCAAAAGCCTTCTATGAAAACCAGGCCGCTACGCGCCCCAAAGTCATGCAGCCTCTGGTCAGGACGCATGAGGAGACCGGCCGCAATGCGCTGTACGTTTCCCCGCGGTTTACCATCGGCATCGACGGCATGGACGATGCAGAAGCGCAGTCGTTGCTGGATCAATTGTTTGCCGCCATCAATACACCGGCGCGCCCTTATCATCATCTTCACAAATACCAGGACGGCGACGTGGTGCTTTGGGATAACCGCTGCCTGGTGCATCGCGCCATGGGCGGCTACCAATTGCCGGACATTCGCAGAATGCACCGGACCACGGTCGCCGGCACCACGCGGCCATTCTATCGGCCTGCCTGAACGATGCGCCGGTCAGCCGATAAGCGGACCTGAGCACATATATACATGGCGACTATTTAAATTTACCCGGGAGGTAACGTGGCTGAAACAACGACTAATACAAGCATTAAAACAGTAGGATTGATTGGCGCCGGACGAATGGGAATGCCGATTATCGGGCATCTGGCCCGCAAGGGCTTTCGCGTGCTGGTCAGCGAACGCGATGAATCGCGCCGGGCCGATGTGGAATCGCGCGGCGCGACGTGGTGTAACAATCTGTCGATACTTGCCGCAGAATCGCAGGCGATCCTGATCTGCGTCGGTTACGACAATGAAGTGCGCGATTTGCTGGATGTAAACGGCAAATTGATGCAGAACGCGCAGAACGAAGCCGTGGTCGCCGTGCTCAGCACGATCCATCCGAAAACCATCAAGGAACTGGCCGTGGCAGCCCAGGCAAAGGGCGTGAGCGTGGTCGATTCCACGGTTTGCCGCGGCGCGTGGGCGGCCGATTCCGGCACTTTGCTGTCGTTTATCGGCGGCGAAAAAGACGTAGTCGAGCGCCTCAAACCGGTCTTGTCGGCCTATTCCTCGGACGTGGTGCATAGCGGCGCCATCGGCACCGCACAGGTATCGAAAGCGGCCAATAACCTGATTTTATGGGCTTGCCTGATCGCCGATCATGAAGCGTTGGCGCTGGCCAAACGCTATGACGTGGATATCGACGCCTTGCGCGCCGCCTTGCTTACCAGCACCGCGACCAATGGCGCGCTTTCCGATTGGGGCAAGCAGTCGATGGCATGGGCGCAGGACGATCTGAAAATCGTCGCTGAAATGGCAGAGGATTGCGGTATTGCCTTGCCGCAATCCGGCCTGGTCAAGGAACTTTGCCGCAGCTTGAAGCCGCATCGATACGATCTGGATAAATACGGCGTTTAAATGGACAAAATTGTGGAACGATCTGTTTATCAAAAAATAATTAAAACGTAAGATGCTTATTTTTCTCAAGAGCCCGATTGAATACTATGTTGAAAGAAATGCCGGAAAACACTGAAACGGAGCAGAAAGGCGGCGTCATCGCGCTCGAACGCGGCCTGAGAGTCTTGATGGCCTTGAACGTGGAGGATGGTTTGACCTTGAGTGAAATCGCCCGGAAAACCGATTTGAACAAAACCACCGTGCTGCGGCTGCTCTTGTCGCTGGAACGCCTGGCGTTTGTGCACCGGATCGGCGACCGCTACAAAGTAGGCGCCGCGGTTTTCGTGCTGGTGGGCGAACAGTCGGAAGCCGGCTTTGTGAGGGATCTGGTTACGCCGACCTTGAGGGACTTGGCAAAAGCCACGGGGGAAACGGCCATCTTCTATATGAAGCACGGTAAACAGCGCATCTGTGTGGCCAGAGCGGTCGGCAGCCAGTTGGTCAGGCCGAATGTGGCCATTGGCGATGTATTGCCGTTTGTCGGCGCCACCGGCCGCGTGTTTATCGAATACGCCGCCGGCAGGCCGGAAGGCTATGAGGGCAGCTTCCAGAAAAATTTCGGCGAACGCAATCCGGAAGTCGCCGCCATCGCCGCACCGATATTCGCCCGCAACGGCAGTTTGCTGGGCGCCTTGTCGTTATCGGGCACGTGCATACGCTTTACCGCGCCTTCGCATCTGGCCGAAATTTCGGAAGCGCTTTTAAACGCCTGCAAGGCATTGAATCAATCGCTGGCCTCTTAAAAATATAATAATCGAGCATGCAAAATCCGCAGGGCAAGCGGCCAGAGCCCTGATGCTATCGAAATTTTTCGTCTTTTTGATCAGCATCGCTCCGAACAACTGGAGAGACACATGAAACCCCGAATTACCCTGATCACGCTCGGCGTCGATAACCTCGAACATTCCGTCCGGTTTTACCGCGACGGCCTGGGGCTGGAAACGCAAGGCATCGTCGGCCAGGAATTCGAGTATGGCGCGGTCGCTTTTTTCGAATTGCAGGCGGGTTTGAAACTCGCCCTTTGGCCCAGGAGCAGCATCGCCCGCGATACCGGATTGGCGGTCGGATTGCCAAGCGCTACCGAATTTACCTTGGCACATAATGTTTCGACTAAAGGAGAGGTCGACGAGGTAATGCATCAAGTCGAACAAGCCGGAGGCGTTATCGTAAAACCCGCAGCCGAAGCATTCTGGGGCGGGTATACCGGTTATTTTCAAGACCCGGATGGGCATCTGTGGGAAGTTGCATGGAATCCGCAGATCATGCCGCAGGAGGAAACTTGATATTGCAAAGGGATGCAATGCGATTCCCCGCAACGAAATTTTCTGACATGCCAAAATAGTTGGCAGCCATGGCCGTCTTTGCGTGATACTTTGGCAACATTAGTATAAAAACTTTAGTACGACCACCGGAATGAAGCTGCCAACAGAAGCAGCTCGCTGAAAAAGGGGGAGACTATGAAACTTGCCAATGCCGTAATGGGCCCGGTTATTTTGATGATCCTGGCCGGCTGCTCGGAGGCGCCGACCGACGGCGATGTGCGGCTGGCGGTCCGGAAGATCACCGGCAACTGCAGATATTTTACGATTACCCATGTCCTGAAAGTCAACTGGGCGTTGCCGGGAAGCTCGGATTATCAGGTCGATATCCAATACTCCATCGAGACCTCGCCGCTGCCGGGCGCCAAAAATGTCACCAACGCGTTGATAACGTCTCTTGCAGCGCTCAATACACGCTTGACCGCGGCGACAATCGAACGGGATCGGGACTTTAACGCCAACGCAGATTTTCTGGATCGCATAGCGCATGCACAAAATGCGGGGAACGAAGCGCTGGCCCGGGAGGATGAGCAGCAGCGATCGGCATTTGTCGCCCAAAAACTGGACCCCAGCCTTAAACTTGCCCGAGAGCTGACAACAGAAAAAGCAATGCTGATCAAGCAAGGTACGTCACCGTTGCGCGATGAATTTTTTAAGGCATGTCCGGATACAAGCCAGGCAGTTTACGAGCGGGTATATGACAATGCGGATGTTGAACAATACGTCGAAGGCCATACGAAGGATTTCGCGACCACGATACAGATGGTGAAAGCGGGCCAGGACTGGCAAATGAAGGAGTAGGGACGGCGTAGGAAAGGCGTAAAGCGATCTGGCTTAGTGAAACATTTTGAATGTTATTGCTGCTATGCCGGCCAGCACAAAGCCCATCATCCATTTAAGCATCTCGAACTGTCCTCTGACTTCTGTGCGAAATTCATTCAAATCCGTTTTTCTGGCTAGCTCGCTATTCATCGCTTTTCCTAATGCTTTTGCATGTGCTTCGGCTTCTTCAATCGGTATGCCTGATGCGATTAATTGTGTAATGTAATCGTGCGTGTCAAAAAAAGTGTCAGCCATTGGCGCCTCCTGTGCGGAAGTCTAGCAGCAAACAGGTGGCCTTCTGCTAAAATTCCGGCTTTTAAGATATGACTGATTGGGACTGTTGAGCCGGCACCTGGCCGGCTCCGTTTGCCGCAACGGCAAGCGCTAAAAGCGCTGCCTATTTCTTGTTTGCCGGCAGCTTGGACAGCCACTGCACCATGACATTGGCGATATCCGCGTTGTTCTTCTCCAGCATCATCATATGGCCGTTGCCGCGAATGCCGCGATCGACCAGATGCACGTCGTCGACTTTGACACCGGCCTGGCGCAGATAAGCGACTGTGCAATCGTCATAAGGCGCATGATAGGAAGCTTCGGTTGTCAGCAGTAGTACCGGAATGTTATCCAGCGATACCAGCTTGCGCGCGGGTTCTGTTTGCGACCAGCAACGCACCAGATCAGGACCGGCCGGCGCTGCCGCCTGCTGGAATGACATTGCTTCGCCCGGCGCCAGCGGCGGATCATATTTCAGCGGGATGTTGCCGAGGCCGGAAATTTTCACTTTATCGTCATCCTTGAACCAGTTCGGCGCGCCCGTATCGATGACTTCATGCACCGGTGGGCCGCTTGGTTCAAGCGCCAGAATGGCGCGCACCAGATTTGGCCGCGCTTGTGCGATCGGCCAAGCAAAGGCGCCGGATTGCGAGTGGACCAGAAGAATCGATGGCCCGATCTTATCCAGCAATGCAGCGCCGGCGGCCTGCATCATGGTTTGCTGCAATGCGAAATCCTTGATGCTCGGTTCTTCACTTTGGAAGAAGGCATCGAACGATGGATCGCCGGGGTAGCCGGTCCCGGGAAATTGGGTGTGCAGGTGTGCTTGCGGCCACAGCTTGAAGCGTTCCGGGGCGGCAAAACGCTGTTCGGTGAAGTCCTTGCTCGGATAGGTCAAGGCGCCGTAAGAAGCGGTATAAGCGGCGCGTCCGCGGCCGGGCTGATCCACCACATAGACCGCATACCCGTGCCGCAGAAAGTATTGCGCCCAGCCTTCACGGCCATCCGGGGTGCCGGTGAAATTGGTGCCGCTTTGCTGGCCGCCGTGAATCATGACGACCGGATAAGGATGCGTTTGGTGCGCGGGGATCTGGTACTCGGCATACAACTGGCCGAGCATCGGATGGCCAGGGAGCGACTCGTCTACATGGCCGCCGGCAAAAATATAACCCTCGCGGGCAATGTGAAGCGGGGGCGCAGCGGCAGCAGCGGCGGCCATGCCGGCAACGGCGGTGAATAGGCAAAGAGAACGGTAAATGCCTTTTATACTTTGTAACGACTTCATGTCTTCTCCAATTATTAATAGCGTTTTAGGGCTAGAGAATAGCGCGGCATCGAAAAATATATAAGTGAAATTTCTGTAATTCAGCGTTGAGTTTTTGTTGATTCCCGGACGTCCGGCCTTGTATTCATAACATCGTTCAGGACGACCAGATGTAGACTTGGCGAAGTCCGACGCCCCGCCAAATTCCCCCAGGGTAGGCAATATCCTCATGATGATGGCCATGAAATGCTGCTTTCACTTGCAGCTTCGCGGCCAGATCTGTCAGGGCGGAGCTTCCATGTACATGCAAATCCGGCGCTTCATGCGTCACCAGAATATCCGCATCCTGAGCCGACAAGGCATGAATCTCCGAGGGGAAAATGGATGATCGGTGTTTTAACGGCAAGCCATCCCGCCAATAATTTTCTTCTCCGCAGCTCGCCAGGTAGTCCTCGGGACTTTCATATACCTCAGCTCTTCCGGGCATCCAGATCTTTTCTCTGAATACGCCGCCCACGCCCGCAATCTTCACGCCGGCAACGTCAACTACCCGGCCATGCAGATTTCGGTCCGCCAGCGCCGAGTCATACAGAAATGCATACGCCCGCTGGGAATCCGTGTCGTGGTTTCCGTGAATCCACCAAATCTCCGTTTTCCCCGAGATGGCGGCAAGCTCAAGGTCCAGGGGCTGCTTTGCCTCAATGTCGCCCAGCAGCACTACCGCATCCGGCCGGTGTGTATGCACGGCTGAAATAATTTGGTGGAATTCGCTATGCGGGTCACCACAGAAAAGAATCTTGGGCATTTGTTTAATCTAGATTAATGTCATAGTCAAAATCGCTATGCATTTAGTCGCTGCTGCAATAATCATGATAGACCTGATGTTAACGCAGTTTCTCTCTATCGAGAACTCGTTCTTTGTATCGGCATTGGTATCGGCATTGGTATTGGCGGTGGTATCGGGCTCATATCAAATTTGAATTATTTCAGCGCTGTGACATTCATTAAAATAATATAAAAGATGTTACGGATTTGCTATCAAGTTCTACACCTACAGGCCGATATGAAGTTATCTCGACAAAGTCGACCTGAAGAAGCGAATGATAAATCCCGCAAAAATTTTCTCGATGAGTAGCCGATTTTCAAGTACCGGCATTGGTCTGGCCGGCGGTGTTGGCATTTTGACAGCCGGTGGTTGGCATGCGTCGGGTGTACTGGCGATGGCAGGCCTGCTGCTGGCCGGCGCTTTGCTGGACCGGCATCGAGAGCGCCAGCGCTCGGCCGGCCATGACGCCACCGCCGTATTCATGGCGAGCACGGAACAGCTCGGGCGCGATGTGCTGCCGGTCTGGAGCGCACATCTGGAAAGCTCTCGCTCGCATATGGAAAGCGCCGTCGGCTCGCTGACGCAGCGTTTTGCCGGCATCGTCGATCGACTCGATCAAACCTTGAAAGCGTCGATGCAAGGCGATGGCAAGCTAGGCATCACGGAGATCTTCGAACATAGCGACCAGGAGCTGCGCGGCGTGCTCGGCTCGCTGCGCAACGCGCTGGCCAGCAACAGATCCATGCACGGGGAAGTTCAAAAGCTGGAGCGTTTCATCGCCGAGCTGGAGCAGATGGCTTCCGAGGTGGCGAACATCGCTTTTCAAACTAATCTGCTCGCAATCAATGCCGCAATCGAGGCTGCCCATGCCGGCGAAAACGGCCGCGGATTCGCCGTGTTGGCGCAGGAAGTGCGCAAGCTTTCGGGGATATCCGGAGAAACCGGCAACCGCATGACGCAGAAGGTCAAGGTAATCAACACGGCCATCGCGGAAGTCCATCGCGCCGCGGAACATTCCGCCAGCCAGGAGGAGGCGTCGACTGCTGCATCCGAGACTGCGATCAACCGCGTGCTCGATCAGTTTCGCGACGTCACCCAGGATCTGGAAACTTCGGCGAATACCTTCAAGCATGAAAGCGTCGGTATTCAATCGGAGATCGTCGAAGCGCTGGTGCAATTGCAATTCCAGGATCGCGTCAGCCAGCGCATGACGCACGTGCGGCATAACATCGAACGTTTGCCGGTGCTGCTGGCCGACAGCAGGCAATGCTTCGAACTTTCCGGCGCGTTGAAACCGGTCGATGCCGCAGCCTTGCTGGCCGAGCTGGAGAGCAGTTATGTGATGGCCGACGAACGCGAAACGCACGGCGGCGACGCCAATGCATCGTCGGCGCTTGCGAGCGCCGACGACATCACTTTTTTCTGATTCATCCCCTTTACCGATAGACAGGAAATACCATGGCAAAAACGATCATGATTGTCGACGACTCCGCTTCGCTGCGACAGGTGGTAAGCATCTCGCTGCGCGGCGCGGGCTATGACGTGATCGAAGGATGCGACGGGATGGACGCGCTGAAAAAACTGACCGGCCAGAAGGTGCATCTCATTATCAGCGACGTCAATATGCCGAATATGGACGGCATCTCTCTGGTCAAGGCGGTCAAAGCGATGCCGGCCTATAAATTTACGCCGGTCGTGATGCTGACCACCGAGTCGCAAGCGGAGAAAAAACTGGAAGGGCAGGCGGCAGGCGCCAAAGCCTGGGTGGTCAAGCCTTTTAATCCGACGCAATTACTGGCGGTGGTGCAAAAGCTGGTGCTGCCATGACAGCCGAAACGCCTGTTCCGGCATCGTCGCTGCGCATAGAAGGCGAAATGACGATCTACCGCGCGGAGGAATTATGCGCCGATTTCAAGGCCGCGCTGGCTGCCGGCGGCGACATCGAGGTCAATCTCGCCGAGGTGACCGAAATGGATAGCGCCGGCGTGCAACTGCTGATAGCGACCCAAAAAGCCGCAGCTGCGCTGCAGCGTGAGTTGCGTCTGGTCGAACATAGTCCGGCGGTTTGCGAAGTCTTTGCAATGCTGAATCTGAACACGCATCTCGGCGCTCCATCGCAGGCGTAGTTGATCAAGAACCAAACGACAGTTAAGAAAAATTAAACCTGCAACAACCAAATAAGTAGAAACAGCCAATCGATTAGTGAATCCGCCGGATTCGCTAAGGTGTCGTGTCCCTGATGCGTTCCTTAATCTCTGGAGTTGAGCATGGATTTGGATCTAGACGAGGCCCTGCAGACGTTCTTCATCGAAGGCCGTGAACTGCTGGAAGATATGGAGGCCGCGTTGCTGCGGGTCCTGGATGAAGACGATCGAGGCGAAAGTATCAATGCGATCTTTCGCGCCGCGCATACCATCAAGGGATCGGCAGGATTGTTCGGACTGGACGGGGTGGTCGCGTTCACGCATGTGGTCGAAAGCCTGCTGGAAGAGTTGCGCCGAGACGCGATTGCGCTGGACAAGCCGTTGATCGACTTGCTGTTGGCGTGCGGCGATCACATCGGCGCGCTGATCGATGCGGTGGAGAGCAGGCAGGATGTGCCGGACCCTGAAATGGCGCAGACCGGTGCAGCCTTGTTATTGCGCCTGAATCAATACCTGGCGCCGCAGGCCGTCACGCCGGATGATGCGCTTGCCCGGACTTCATCAACCGCGGAGCCTATCGATCACGTGCAGGCCGGCGGGTCTGGAGAGATCGCCGCCGCCCTTTGGCATATCTCGCTGCGTTTCGGTCAGAGCGTGTTCAAAAATGGCATGGATCCGCTGTCCTTTATCCGTTATTTGGCGACATTGGGCGACATCGAACATATCGACACGCTGCCCGATGCCTTGCCCGAGCTCGATGAACTCGACGCCGAGAATTGCTACCTCGGTTTTGAAATCGACTTCAGGAGCAATGCCGATCAGGCCACCATCGAGAACGTATTCGAATTCGTCTTGGACGACTGCACCGTACAGGTCCTGCCGAAATGCGGATCGGCGCAACTATCCGAGGTTGGCGAAGCAGGTCTGTCCGATCCGGAAAAATCGGCATCGGCGATCATCGAAGCGGGCCCATCCAAACAGAAACCGCTCAAAGATGTCAAGGCCCAGGAAAATCAATCGGTTCGGGTCGACGCCGAAAAAATCGACCGCCTGATCGATCTGGTCGGCGAATTGATCATCGCGGCGGCCGGCGCCAATTTGCTGTCGCGGCGCACCAAAAATGCCGCGTTGCATGAGTCTCATTCTACCCTGACGGATTTGGTTGAAGAGGTGCGCGACAGCGCACTGCAATTGCGCATGGTCAAGATCGGCGGCACGTTTGCACGTTTCAAACGCGTGGTGCGCGACGTCGCCGATGAGCTGGGCAAGGATATCGAATTGCGCACCTACGGCGAAGAGACCGAACTCGACAAAACCGTGGTCGAAAAAATCGGCGATCCATTGATGCATCTGGTGCGCAACGCCATCGATCACGGCATCGAAGCGCCGGACGTGCGCGCCGCGCGAGGCAAACCGAAACAGGGCAATGTCACGCTGAATGCCTATCACGACTCCGGCAGTATCGTCATTGAAGTCAGCGACGATGGCGGCGGCTTGAATCGGGACAAGATTTTGGCCAAAGCCGTCGAGCGCGGGCTGCTGCAAGGCGACGAAAATCTAAGCGATACGGAAATCTACGGACTGATCTTCGAACCGGGCTTCTCCACTGCCGACCAGGTAACCAATTTGTCGGGACGCGGCGTGGGCATGGATGTCGTCAAACGCAATATCACCGCGTTGCGCGGCAGCGTGATCGTCGGCAGCGAACCGGAACAGGGCACCACCGTCACGGTGCGCTTGCCGTTGACGCTGGCGATCATCAACGGCTTCCAGGTCGGCGTCGGCAAATCGGTGTTCGTCGTGCCGCTGGACATGGTCGACGAATGCGTCAAGTTTTCGGCCGAGGCCAATCACGACTACACCGATTTGCGCGACGAGGTATTGCCCTTCATCCGGCTGCGCGAATTGTTCGAGATGCCGGAGGCTGCGGCCGAAGCCGAGTCTGCGCGGCAGAACATCGTCGTCGTCAAGCATGCCGGCCAGAAATTCGGTTTGGTGGTCGATACGCTGATGGGCGAGGCGCAGACCGTCATTAAACCGTTATCGAAGATGTTTGCGCAGGTGAAAGGCATCAGCGGTTCCAGCATTTTGGGGAGCGGCGATGTCGCGCTCATCCTCGATGTGCCGGTGCTGATGCAGCAGGCCCAGACTTCCCTTAATGCTTCAAGGCAGCGCCCGGAAAGCGACACGCAACATTCCGGCAATGCCCCCGGTCTTCCAAACCATGCCCCCAAAGAGGGGATTGATTCTCCTATCCTGAAATCGAAGGAATCGTGATGTTTAAAAATATGAAACTTGCTACCAAGCTGTTCGGCTCCTTTCTCACTGTATTGGCGCTGATGGCGGGTCTGGGGGCCTTTGCGATCTCGCAACTGTCCACGGTCAATAATTCGACTATCGAGCTGGCGACCCACTGGATGCCTGCCGTGCGCTACCTGATCGAAATGAAATCCACGATCAATCATCAGCGCCTGCAGCAATATCGCCTGGTCGCTGCAACCGACCCGACGGTGGTCTCCCAACTCATCAAGTCGATGGAGGAAGACGCCGCAACCCAGCAAAAGCTCGAAGATAATTACACACCGCTGATCAGCTCGTCGGAAGAGAAGCAGATGTTCGAATCTTATAAGACAGAGATGGATGCATTTATTGCCGAGCATAAGAAAATCGCGGAATTGGTCACGCAGAATAAAAATGCAGACGCCACTGCGCTGGTGAACGGCGAAGGCGTCAAGCATTTCAATGCGACCCGCGCAACGCTCGATAAGCTGAGCAAGCTTAACAACGACGGCGGTGTCAAGGCATCGACGGAAGCGGGGATGGTCTATGAGCATGCCCGGCTATGGACGATTTTCATTCTCCTGGGATGTGCGGCGCTGGCATTGCTGATGGCATTAGCGATTACGCGCGGTGTGACGCGGCCACTGCAGCGCGCGCTCGACGTCTCGAACCGTCTGGCCGCAGGCGATCTGACGGTCCAGATCGAAGTGGACAGCAAGGATGAGACCGGGCAATTGCTGTTGGCGATGCAAAACATGGTAGCCAAACTTTCGCAAGTAGTGACCGAAGTCAACGGCGGCGCGGAAGCCCTGGCCAGTGCATCGGAAGAGGTCAGCGCCACGGCGCAGTCGCTGTCGCAGGCATCCAGCGAACAGGCCGCCAGCGTCGAAGAAACCAGCGCCTCGATGGAGCAGATGACAGCATCGATTTCGCAAAACACCGAGAATGCCAAGATCACCGACGGCATGGCGACCAAGGCTGCCAGCGAAGCAGGCGAGGGCGGCGAGGCCGTCAAGGCCACGGTGCTGGCGATGAAGCAGATTGCGCAGAAGATCGGGATCATCGACGACATCGCATACCAGACCAATCTGCTGGCCCTGAACGCGGCGATCGAAGCGGCGCGCGCCGGTGAGCACGGTAAAGGATTTGCGGTGGTGGCGGCGGAAGTCAGGAAACTGGCCGAGCGCAGCCAGATTGCGGCGCAGGAAATCAGTACGGTAGCCAGTTCCAGTGTCGAATTGGCGGAACGCGCCGGCACGCTGCTGGACGCGATCGTGCCCAATATTCGACGGACCTCGGATCTGGTGCAGGAGATTACGGCTGCATCCGAGGAGCAATCTTCCGGTGTCGGCCAGATCAATTCCGCCGTGACGCAGCTAAGTCAAACGACGCAACAGAATGCGTCGAGCTCGGAAGAGCTGGCGGCCACGGCCGAAGAGATGAGCAGCCAGGCGGAACAGTTGCAGCAGACCATGTCGTTCTTCAAGCTGCTGAACAACGGTGGCCCGATGATCCGCGAGAGGGGGCAGGGACATGGGCAGAGCAAGCTGTCCAGCCAGAGAAAATCGCCGAAAAATATGCGGGTCATTACAAATCCACGCTACGCCGGCGGAATGGCCATGGAAAGCACAGATATGCTGGTGGATGAATCGCAATTCTCGCGGTTTTGAGGAGACATCTCAATGAACGCATCGGCTCAACAGCAACATCGCACGTCCGCGCAGTCTGCCTCTGCGTATAAGCGCGCAGAGGCGCAGGTCATTGAATCCAGCGCGGAACCGACGCAATATCTGACCTTCATGCTGGCCGGCGAAGTGTTCGCAATCGGGATTCTGGCGATCAAGGAAATCATCGAATATCACAGCCTGACCGAGGTGCCGATGATGCCGGCCTGCGTGCGCGGCGTGATCAATTTGCGTGGCGCGGTCGTGCCCGTAATGGATTTGCTGGCGCGCTTCGGCCAGGAACCTAGCCAAATCACCAAGCGAACCTGCATCGTCATCGTGGAAGTCCCGTCCGGTGACGAACGCCAGGTGATCGGCGTGGTGGTCGACGCGGTCAACGAAGTGCTGGACATCGCGCCCGAGGATATCGAACCGCCGCCGACTTTCGGCGCGCGCATCCGCAGCGATTTTATCCAGGGCATGGGCAAGGTCAAAAACAAATTCGTGATTCTGCTCGACGTCAATCACGTGTTGTCGATCGACGAGCTCAGCGGCTTGTCCCTGATCTCGTCGGAGGCAGGTGGCGGCGAATGAATACGGCCACCATCACCGATACCGAATTCAGCCGATTCCAGCGCTTTATTTACGACGCCGCCGGCATTACGCTGTCGCCGGCCAAGAAAGCCATGGTGAGCGGCCGTCTTTCCAAGCGTTTGCAAGCGAATCACCTGAACAGTTATACCGAATATTTCGCGCTGTTGAAAAGCGGTAAATCCGCTACCGAAGTACAGACCGCGATCGATTTGCTGACGACCAACGAGACCTATTTTTTCCGGGAGCCCAAGCACTTCGATCTGCTGCACAAATTGGCCGCTACCGCTGCGGCTACGCCAGGAGCAGGCCGGCAACCGTTCCGGGTCTGGAGCGCAGCCAGTTCGACCGGCGAGGAATGTTATAGCATCGCAATGGTTTTGGCCGATTGCCTGGGCAATTCCGCCTGGGATGTGCTGGGCACGGATATCAGCGCCCGCGTGTTGCAACGCGCCCGCACCGGACATTATCCGCTTGAGCGCACCGAGCACATCCCTCCGGCCTACCTCAAACGCTTCTGCCTCAAAGGCAATGACGAGCAGAAGGGCACGCTGCTGATCGAGCGGCAATTGCGCAGCCGCGTCAGTTTTTCGCAAGTCAACCTGAACAGCGATCTGCCGCAACTCGGCAACTTCGATGTCATTTTTCTGCGCAACGTGATGATCTATTTCAACGCGGACACCAAACAAAAAGTGGTGGCCCGCGTGTTGGCGCAATTGAAGCCGGGCGGCCATTTCTGCATCGGCCATTCCGAGAGCCTGAACGAAATCAGCACAGCGGTACGGCAAGTCGCGCCATCTATTTATTGCAAGTTATGACGTTATGCATCGGTGAATCTATGAGTCCCTGGATAAGATTGACGGTTGGATGAATCCGATTAAAGTCATGGTGGTCGACGATTCGGCCGTGGTCAGGCAGGTGGTAACGCAATTACTGGAGGCCGCGACCGGTATCCATGTGATCGCCGCGGTTGCCGATCCGCTGCTGGCGATCGAACGGCTCAAGCAGCAATGGCCCGACGTGATCGTGCTGGATGTCGAGATGCCGCGCATGGACGGCATTACGTTTCTGCGCAAGATCATGCAGGAGCGGCCCACGCCTGTAGTGATCTGCTCGACACTGACCGAAAAGGGCGCCAAGACCACGCTGGAGGCGCTGGCCGCAGGCGCGGTGGCGATCATCACCAAGCCCAAGCTCGGCCTGAAGCAATTCCTCAACGATGCCTCGGACGATCTGGTAGCCACGGTGAGGGGCGCCGCGCGCGCCAATGTTAAGCGCCTGGCGCTGCGGGCCGAAGCGCCGCCACTGGTGCCGATTCCCAAAAATACGGCCGATATTATTCTCGCGCCCGGTTCGCCGCGCGCCATGACCCAGACCACCGAACGGGTGGTCGCCATCGGCACCTCCACCGGCGGCACGCAGGCGCTGGAAGAAGTATTGACGGCGTTGCCGCGTGTCTCGCCCGGCATCGTGATCGTGCAGCACATGCCCGAAAAATTTACCGCCGCATTTGCCGAGCGGCTTGACGGCATATGCCGGATCACCGTCAAGGAAGCCGAAAACAACGACCGCGTCTTGCCGGGGCGAGCACTGATCGCGCCGGGCGGACGCCATATCCTGCTCAAGCGCAGCGGCGCTCAATATTTCGTCGAAGTAGTCGATGGCCCGCTGGTCAACCGCCACCGTCCCTCGGTCGATGTGCTGTTCCGCTCGGTCGCCAAAAGCGCCGGCGTGAATGCGCTCGGCGTGATCATGACCGGGATGGGCGACGACGGCGCCGCAGGCATGATGGAAATGCGTACCGCCGGCGCGCGCACCGTGGCGCAGGATGAGGAAAGCTGCGTAGTGTTCGGCATGCCGAAGGAAGCGATCAAACGCGGCGGGGTGGAAAGGACGGTGCCGCTGAGTGCCGTGGCGCAGGAGATTCTCAAGCAGCTTTAGAGCGGCCCGGGCCAGATTTTTTCAGTGATCGCTCTGTTGCCCTATTCCTGAGAAAACGGGCTAACGAAGATACGTCTGCAAAGCGCGGTGTTTTCGAGTGTTCAGGTGCTTTATCTTCTTTACCGGTATAGATGCTGTCCTCGGCGCGTACGTAACTATGACTGGTCGAATATTTCAGATATTGCATGGCCAGATTCTTGGTCCTGCTATCCGATAAATAGCTGCAAATTTCTGTAAAAACTTCAAAAGTACAAGCGTGGTTTTCCGGTTCGCTACCCTCTTGTGCCGCCGCTTGTTCAATATTTAAAAGATCGATTATTTTACGGTCGCACCCCTCGTAGACCGATTCGGACTTTCCGGGATGCATCGCATCGCTCGTATTCAGCAATGCATGCGAAAATTCATGAATCAAGAGCGTGGCGAGATTATTCAATGGAATTTTGGCATTCGTAAGCAAAGATCTACGGAGAAATATTAAAGCGTGACGGAGGTGTTTAAGGCTGATCGGGCATGCCATGGAGTTTGGTTGGGAGATCCCTTCCGTAGTTTCCTTTCCTCCCTCAAAGGTGCCGATAACGTAAGCTTTTTGCGATTCCAGTGAAGGCATCGCGTCGCGCATTTTCTCCCATCCCGTTGCTATCGTCTCCAACATCCGGGCCAACTTCGGATCATCTAATTGTCGGCTTGTGAGTTTGCCTAAAATACTTTTAACGATGCCGGGGAAAAGGCGCTTGGCGTCGATGGCGCCATTAAGCATTTCCTGGCTGCGTTCGAATACCCTATCGAATTTTTCTTGTACGTCCGATGTTTCTTCGCCTAATTTGACGGCGTCCGCCAAATACGAACCGTCGACAGGAAGTTTAAAGCGAAGCAGTTCTTGAAATCTGATTAGTTTCTGCACATCCTGCGGCTCCGCAAGGGTCAGGGTAATCGTAGTATCAAACTCGGCCAACGGAATATCGGATGGGTTGACGCTAAAACGGTAAAGCGTATGGTGATTGCCGCAATCGGCAATGCCGATGACCGTACCGTCCAGTTGCCGATAAGTGCTGAATGGAACGTAATGCACATTGTGGATAGTCGTACCATTGTCGGGATTCAATTCACCGAACGTAAACGCAATATAGTCGGCGCCACCGGCCGCCTGTGGCAAATGCACAATTTCTGCCTCTATGACGGACGGCAGAGGTATCGAAAAGCCTAGTCCGTGCATTGCATCTGCTGTATGCACGATATGCGGTGCAGTATTTGGCGCAATCGCATCGCAGTGTCCATCGGGAAATTCGATTAACGCGCCGTATCCTTTGTCGTTCATATCAACGGCACTGAGGGGACTTGCCTGGTCACGCGATTCCGATCCGGGGCTTGTCAGTCGCAATTGGTAATGTTGATTTTGCGGGAGCTCCTTTCTCGAATAACCGAATTTTCCGAAACGCGAATCCATCACTAGCGGCAGTGCTTCCGGCCGTCTTGTGCCAGTGCGTTTAGTTTCTGGCAATGGGATATGTGGAATACGCGTCTGCCGTGGTGTTTCTCCCACATATTCAAGCGAGGCGGGCAGGGGAGGCACGTTGTGCAGGTAGTTATGCCTCTGATCCAGACGTTTCAGTTGATTCTTGATTGTTTTGGTATCGGAAGGTATTGATTGCGGCACCTGGCCGGCGTGGGCAGGGCCGCCATTTTGGCGAATTGATAGCATTTCGAGTGTCCTTATAAGATAAATGCAACCCTATAAGAATCAAGCACTTATGTACTTAAGATTAGTCCGAAACTAGATATAAAGATGAGGCTAACTGAACATTACGATCGCATCATCGGTGCTAGATTTCCTGGCGTCGATGAGGCGATCGTATTTTTTGAGGCTTGAAGGGCAGCAGGTTGTTGTGCGATTCAGGATCGCGAAGCTAAGAGGGATGGTTAGAACTCTTCCCAATTATCATTCGTGTCATTTTTAGGCGCCGATCTAGGTGCCGATTTAGGCGCAGATATGGCCGCGGCCGGTGCTGCCGGTTTTTTAATCGGCGCTTTCGGTTGAGCGAGCCTGCTAGCCTGCGGCGTAATATTTACCGTATGCCTGACGACGGGCAATGCTTTATGCGCCGGCTGATCATTTTCCGTCAGCTTGAATACACTGACGACCTGGGCCAAATTGGCTGCCTGATCTTGCAAGGAGCGCGAAGCGGCAGCGGCTTGTTCAACCAGCGCGGCATTTTGCTGGGTGACATCATCCATTTGGGTAATAGCCTGATGGACTTGTTCTATACCCGAACTTTGCTCCTGGCTTGCCGCCGAAATTTCGCCGACGATATCGGTCACGCGCTTCACGCTGACGACCACTTCATCCATGGTTGCGCCGGCCTGCTCGACCAGCTTACTGCCGGTGTCCACTTTTTCCACCGAGTCGTCGATCAGGGTTTTGATTTCCTTGGCCGCTGCGGCACTGCGTTGCGCCAGACTGCGCACTTCGGAAGCCACGACAGCAAAGCCGCGCCCCTGTTCACCCGCGCGCGCTGCTTCCACCGCCGCATTCAAGGCCAGGATATTGGTCTGGAAGGCGATACCGTCGATCACGCCGATAATATCGACGATCTTCTTGGCCGAATCATTGATCGAACTCATGGTGTCCACTACTTGCGACACTACCGCGCCGCCTTTGACTGCAACCTCGGACGCCAATACCGCCAGTCCATTCGCTTGCCGGGCATTGTCGGCGTTTTGCTTGACGGTGCCGGTCAATTCTTCCATCGACGAAGCAGTTTCTTCGAGTGCGCTGGCCTGTTGCTCGGTGCGGGAGGACAGATCGAGATTGCCGCTGGCGATCTCGCCGGAAGCAGTGGCAATCATATCGGTGCCGGTGCGCACTTCGCCGACGATCCTCACCAGGCTGTCGCTCATGTCTTTCAGTGCTTGCAGCAATTTTCCCGTCTCATCTTTGGAGGTGACCTCGATATGCTTGGTCAAATCACCGGCAGCAACCGTTTGTGCAATTGTCACCGCTTCATTAAGCGCGTTGACAATTTTCCGGGCAAGCATCAGCCCCATCGCGGCGACACCGGCGACTACCAACAAGGAGATGCCGATCGCCAGCATGTTGGAATTTTTCAGTGTCGCAGCGGCATCCTCGGCGTTCTTTAAGCCCCGGTCAGCGTTATATTTGCGATGTTTGTCAAGCGCAACGGAAATCGCGTTGGCCGCCTCCGTATTCGCCAGCAACAGATCGCGCGCTTCATCGTGTTTGTCTTCATTGGAGAGCGCTAATACTTTTGCACGCAAGGCGTCATATTCCGCCAGCGCAGCGCGGTCTGCCTGCAATAATGTCCTGTCCTTGTCACCGGAAATTTGCTCTTTCTCGTATTTGTCCAGCGCGGCAACGGCTGCTGCATGTGCTTCATCAAGCTTCTTTGCCACCACGGATTTCCCGGCAGCATCGCTCATGGCGATGTGCTGCCAAACCCGCGCGCGGAGCAGAGTCATCGGCGCGAATGCATTATCCAGTGCGAGCAGGCCTGGAACAGTATCGGTGTTGCCCATGTTGGCCGCGGTATAGACCTTGCTCATCTGGACCATGCCGAGACCGGCCAAACTAGCCATTCCCACCACGGCAGCAAAGATCAGTAAATATAAACGTTGTGCGACAGTCATTTCTTGTTACCCCTTATTGAATATTTATTTTCTATGGCGCAGTTTTTGCAATCAATACGCCTTTTACGGCATTTTGCATCAGAACTTGATGCGCTTCGATGGAATCTTGTGTTGCAAAGCAGCAATAGCCAGGAAAAAGTTCGGAACCGTTATTGCCTTTTTGCTAACTAATAGTGGTCAGCGGACATTTCAATTTTTACAAGCGTCAAATCGGAGGAAATCATGGTCGACCAAGCTCAAATCAAACTCGCTAAAACGCTTTGGGAACAGGCGAGAACTACGACAGTGCAGGCGCACGAAGCATGGGGCCTGGTGATGAAGTCCCAGAAGGCTTTGATGGACTCGATGCGCAGCGTAGGGGTGCCATATGCGCGCGCAGCCGATCAGTTCGACAAGCTGATGGAGTTTCATTCTCAGCAATATCAGGCGGCGCTGGAGTACATGGATAAAATGTCTGCCGAGTACGAGCAACTTCTCGACGCAAACGATGATGCTTAAAGGAGGCATTTAAAAGAAACGCTTAAACGGGACCCTTAACACTTCGATCGCCAATCAATCGTCCGCGTATAAACCCGGTAATGCCGGTTTGTTTTTTGTAGGCGCGGGGGTATGGGGAGGCGTTTCGAAAGCCTCGGCCAGCGATGCGCCTTTCCAGGCAGCGCCGATATAACAGGCGCGGTCGAGTTGTTTGAGCAAATCGGCGACCCTGGCATCGTCCAGGCGTTCGGCAAGTGCATTGATTCCGCGCGGAGGTGCGTCCGGCCAGACGCCGGCGGCCCATGCCAGTAAAGCGCGGCGCGCGGCTTGCGCGTCGTTGTCGCGGCAAGCCTGCGCGAGGGCACTCAATGCACTGCCCGCCGCGTGACGTTTGGCCGGGCGGATTTTCTCAGTCGTTTTTTCTTGCGTCACCGCCAGGTTCGGGCCGGACCCGGTTTTGCGTCGACGCGAAAGCCGCCACGCAAGCAAGGTGCCGATCCAAAGCACGACTAAAACAATACAGAGCCATTGCCATGCGCTCAGATGAAGGTAGTCGCCGGCGGGGCTGATCGGTGCCGGTTTCAACTGCAGCGCCGGTGCTGTAACCGTATGCGCCGCAGACACTGGCGGGATGGCCGGCGTTTGCGCGGCAGGCGCGACGGCCTGGCCAACACTGGCGACGGCGACAGCCGGCAGAACATCCAGCGCGCGCGATGGCAAATCGGCTTCGCGCTGAACCTTGTGCGCCGTATCCCACCAGCTCAGCTTGATCGCCGGCAGCACGTAGCGGCCAGGATTGGCGGCGATCAGTGCGATGTCCTGGTCGCGGCTGCCAAGTAGTTTGCCGCCTTGCAGCTTGTTGTCGATCTTGACTTGATCCGGATACATTTTGACGCCATCGGGCAGTCGCAGCGATGCGCCGAGATCGGGTAATTGCGCACCGGTCAGTCCCACGGCGGTCAGATGAAGGTGGCGGGTAAGCGGTTCGCCTGCATGGAGGGCGCCCTTGGCCGGTTGCCAGGTTTCTTCCAGTGTCAGTTGCTGCGCCGGCAGCCAATTCGTGCCGCCAGTGCCGCTTGCCGCCGCCGGCCGCGGCAGCACATTCAGGTCTATGCTGTCGCCGGTCAGATGAAATGGCCGAAACGAATGCATCATTGCGCCGAACGGCGAACCGCCGAATATGTTGGCGAAGAATGAATCCTGCGCAGTGCTGCCGGTCTGTTCGATTTGCGCGTCAAGCACCGGTCCCTTCAGGCTGATCCGCCCGCTGCGCTGCGGCAGCAAAATATATTGACGTTCGATCACCTGATACGTGCGGCCATTGCGTACTTCGCTGCTCTGGCGATCGCCGCCGAGCTGTTGTATCGACACGTCGCTATTGCCGGGCAAGTCCAGGCTGGCCCGTTCAATCTGTGCGCCGACATACAGCTTTACGGTCAACAGCGTCGCGGCTTGCACATACGGTTGCTTCTGATCCACCGCGGCGGTCAAAAAAACCGGCGAAGACCCGGCATCTGCGGCGGCGCCTGAATTCGGGACGGATCCGCTACTACTACTGTTGTTGCCGCCGCCGACCGTCAGTTCGAGCGGCGCGGTGCGTTGCGCACCCCACTGCAACGGCGCAATCTTGATGGTGCCCGTATGTTTGGGCGCGAGCACCAGCGCGATTTGCGTTAGCGTGGATTTACTGCCGTTGATGATCTGTATGGACGTGCCGTGGCTGCTGCCGAGCACGTCGAAATCCTGCTTGAGCGGTTCTATATTGAGCTGGCCATCGGTATTGCCGTCGTTTTGCACCGAGAGCTGGACGGTATCGCCCAACGCTACCTGATTCTTGTCCAGCGTTGCCGTCACGTCCGCCATTGCGGAAAGGCAGGCGCCGCAGGCGAGCAGGGCGGCCAGAATCCGAGTCATGTTCTTCATGGTTGTGCGCTTTGCTGTCTTGTCATGTGCTCGATCAGGAATTTGCGGCGGAGCAATCCGCCGGGATCGTCGGGAATACTGCGCAGCCATTGATCTTGCGATATCTGTTGTTCGCTTTGCGGGGTGCGTGGCACAGGCGTGCCGGCGCCGGATGTGCCTGCGTCGCCGGCAGTGACATCGCGCCGGGCCTGATCGGCGTCTTTTTGGCTCCCGGCCTGGCCGCTTTGCGCCGGCGGATTGGCCGACGCGTTTGCCTGCGATTGCGCGCGGGAAGTGCCGTTGCCGGCTGCATTTGAGACGTTCGAAGGCGCCGATTTTGCGTCGGATTTCCCGTCGTTTTTTTGGCCAGGTTTGCCGGACTGGCCGTTATTTTGCTGACTGTTTTGTTGATTGTTCTGCTGATCGCCTGATTGACCGTTCTTGGCCTGCCGATCGTTTTTGGGGCTATTTTTAGCGTCTTGTTTTTGGTCTGGCTTCGGTTCCTGTTTCGGTTGCTGCTGCTGTTGCTGCTTCAGCGCATTGGCAACCAGATCGCGATTATGATGCGCATCCCGATTATTTGGATCGCGTTTAAGCGCGGCATCGTAAGCCTTGAGCGCACCCTGCAAATCGCCGGCAAATGCCAGTGCGTTGCCACGATTGTAATTGGCCTCGCCATCGTCGAACGGCGCCAGATCCTGCGCAGCCGCGGCGTAATTGCCTGCCTTGAATTCGGCGTAGCTTTTACTTCGTGGATCGGGATTGCGCCACAGATTGGACCACAGCGTATCGGCTTGCGCTTGCGCGGCCAATGCCGACAAGACCAATAGGGCGAGCGCTGACAACTTGTTTTTCATAACCAGTTCCTGCGCGTCAATAACGCCGTCAACAACAACAGCAAAGGCAGCAGGAAAGCGCCGGCATCGCGCCATTGCGGCACCACTGTTCCCTGCGCGGCAAGCGTTTCGCCGGATCGCTGCGGCGACGGTTGGAGGCCGCCGATCAGGCTGGCCAGATTATTCACGTCGGCATAAGCGCCACCGCCGGCTTGTGCGAGTTGGCGCAAATTGTCGGCATCGAGGCGCGCCAGTATCGGGCGGCCATGCGCATCCTTCGTGAAATGCCCATCGGCATCAGGCACAGGTGCGCCGCCTGCGGCGCCTGCGGTGCCGATTCCCACCACACTGATGGCGATGCCTTGTCCTTTAAGCTTGGAGGCCGCTGTCAAAGCGGCGGCGGGATCATCGCTGCCGTCGCTCAGCACCACGATATGTTGATCCGCCGCACCGGAGGCTTGCAACAGTTTTTGCGCCTGGACCAAGGCCGGCGCGAGGTGATCGCCCGGGCTCGGCATGATGTCGGGCGACAGCGAGGGCAGCAGCGCGCGGACCGTTCCGACATCCTGCGTCAGCGGCGTCACGGTATAAGGTTCGTCGCTGAACGCGACCAGGCCGACCCGTGCATCATGCGCGGCAGCCAGCAGATCGTCGATCGCATAACGCGCCCGCGCCACGCGGCTCGGCGCCAGATCGGCGGCGGCCATGGAAGGCGATAAGTCCAGCACCAGTACCCAGGCGCTGGAAGCCCGATACGCCGGCGCAGCGGTTTGTTGCCAGCTCGGTCCTGCCAGCGCCAAAACGGCCAGGCTCCAGGCCAGCGCCAGCCAGGGCCAGGGATGCTTGCTGCCGCGGCCGTTGCCCTCATCATGGCCATCGAGCCGAAGCGCCGGCAACAGATCGGCATCGATTACGCGCGACCAGTCGGCGCTGCGCATACTGCGTCGCGCCAGCCAGAAAACCAGCGCCCAGAACAGCGGCAAGGCCAGCAGCCACAGCGGCCGGAGAAAATGAAACTCGCGCAGCATCGACATCATGTCCGCCTCCACATCAACGCAGCCGGCACGCTCAGCAGCAGCGCCAGCGCCAGCGGCCACAGAAACCATTCGGTGCTGGGGCGATACCATTTTGCCTGGCCCGCGCTGGGTTCAAGTTGATCGATGTGCGCATAAACGTCTTGCAGCGCAGTGGCATCGGCGGCGCGGAAATATTCGCCGCCGGTGATCTGTGCAATCGATTTGAGCGTGGCCTCGTCGAGATCGGAATCGGCGTCGTCATCGTTGGCGCCGACGCCGATGGTGTAAATGCGCAGACCTGCCGCCGCTGCGATTTTGGCGGCCTGTATCGGCTCCATCATGCCGGCATTGTTGCCGCCGTCGGTCAGCAGAATCAATACCGTATCGCTCTTTTTCCCTGCTTGCGCTTGAGGCGCACCCAGACGTTTGATCGCCAGCCCGATGGCGTCGCCGATCGCCGTTTGCGGGCCGGCCACGCCGATCATCGATTCACGCAAAAACTGCCCGACCGTGTCGAGATCGGCGGTCAGCGGCGCTTGCAGGTAGGGATGGGTGCCGAACAGAATCAGGCCGACCTGATCGCCGGTGCGATGGCCGATGAAGTCGCCGCCGATCGCCTGCACCACTTGCAGCCGGGTATAGCCGTCGGCCATGTCGCGCGCGGCCATGGAGCCGGAGGTATCGATCGCCATCAATACGCGCCGGCCCGTGGTCGGCACCGGCGTCGCTTCACCCAGCCATTGCGGACGCGTGGCGGCGCCTACCAATAATAGCCAGACCAGACCGAACAGCAGCACGCGGCGGCGCGAATGGCTTAGCGGAGCAGGGGGCCAGTCGCTCGATACGGTGGCGGCAAACGGCAGGAACAGTGCGTCGGCCCGTGGTTTGGCCGGCGGCAGCCAGCGCGCGCTCAACCATGGCAAGGGTAAAAACAGCAGCATCCAGGGCCAGGCAAAGTGAATCATTTCCGGGCCTTGAAAAACGCGCGCGCACCGGCCAGCCATTGTGTGCGGTCAGATTGAGAAGTGTGTTTAGAAGCGCCGCCATAGGCTGCCTGCAACAGTCCGGCGCCGGCAGTGCCGGCCCATGCCGCGCCGCCGTGCGCCACCACGAAGTCGATCCAGCGCGTGCCGCTCAGGCCGGCTACCGCCGCGCGCCCGAAACGCGCCACGGCAAAGCGGCGCACCAGATGTTCCAGTTCGCGTGCCAGTGAGGCGTCGTCCGCTGCGTTCGCTGCCACCTGCCTCAGCTCGCGCAGCGCGATGCGGCGCAACTTCGCACGCGGGCGCAATTGGCCATACACGACAGCGGCAACGATGACGATCAGCAGCAGCGCCAATCCCCACCAGCCGGGCGCAGGCGGCCACCAGCCAGGTGCGGGCGGTGCATGCGGGGGCGCCATTTGCGCCAGCCATGCCGGGGTCATGCCGGCCATATCAGTTTATCCATGTCAATTTACCCATCTTATGCGGCCCATTTCGGTGTCTTGAGTAATTCGATCAACGTGTCGGGGAAGGCATTGGCCGTATCCAGTCCGATCAGCGGCACATTGAGTTTGCTGGCCAATGTTGTCAGCCGTTGTTCGCGTTCGGCCCATGCGGCCTGCCATGCAGTGCGGCTGCCGTTGCCGTCCATCCAGCTCAGCCGTTGCGGCACGCCGACCCGATGTGCGCCGGCCGGCAAACCGCGCCGTTCCAGCGGATCGGTGAGCCAGAGCAGACGGCAATCGCTATGTGCAGTCGCGGCGCGCAATAGATCTTCGACGGCCGGATCGAGGCCGGCGAAATCGCTTAATAACAAGAGCAGGCTGCCCGGTTGCAAAAGCGGCAGTAAGGTGGTCAACGCACGTTGCAAATTGCCTGCGGCCCCGACGCCGGGAGCACGCGGCTGGCATGCCGCCAGCGCATCCAGTATCGGCAGCACGCCGGCTTCGCGGCTGCGCGCCGGCAAAATACGCAGCGCGGCATCGGCATTGCCGTCGGCGCCATCGGCAATCACTGCGCCGATGCGGTCTCCGCCAAGTGCCGCAACCCACGCCAGCAGCGCGGCGGCACGCAGCAGCAGCGCCGATTTGAATTGCCGCCGGCTGCCGAAATAAAGCCCGGGGTGCAGGTCGGCCACGATCCAGACCGGGCGTTCGCGCTCTTCGCGAAATAACTTGGTATGCGGCTTCCCGCGTCGCGCCGTCACGCGCCAGTCGATGGTGCGCGCATCGTCGCCTGCCGAATACAGCCGCACCTCTTCGAATTCCAATCCACGGCCGCGTTGCGCGCTGCGATGGCCTCCCTTTAACTGGGCCAGTGCCGATCGATGCGCATGCAAGCTGAGTCCGTGTGCGGCGCCGCGCAGCATCACCAGTTCGGTGAGTTCAGGCAAAATCATGGCGCGGGTACGACGCTCAGCAATTCAGTCACGCAGTTTTGCGCGGTGATGCCGCGTGCCTGGGCCGTATAGTCAAGCAACAGACGATGGCGCAATGCGTCCGGCGCCACGGCTTGAACATCGTCGGGGCTGACGTAATCGCGGCCGTCCAGCCAGGCCAGCGCACGGGCGCCGCGTTCGATTGCAATCGCCGCGCGCGGGCTGGCGCCCCAGCGCAGCCAGCCGGCCAGGTCTTCGCTATAAGCCTTGGGCCGCCGCGTGGCATCGACCAGCGCGGCGATATAGTCGGCAACCGCATTGCTCAATGTCAGCCCGAGCACTTCGCGGCGTGCGGCGAATACCATCTCTTGCGTGACATGGCGCACCGGCGCCGGCAGCTCGCGGCCCTCCAGCGCTTCGCGCCGGTTCAAATCCATGATCAGGCGAATGGTGGCGCGGTCGGGATAATCCACCAGCGTATGCAGCATGAAACGATCGAGCTGCGCTTCCGGTAATGGATAAGTGCCTTCGTGTTCGATCGGATTTTGCGTTGCCATCACCAGGAACAACGGCGGCAACGCATAAGTAGAGATGCCCACGCTGATCTGATGTTCGCCCATCGCTTCGAGCAGCGCGGATTGCACTTTGGCCGGCGCGCGATTGATTTCGTCTGCCAGGATCAGATTGTGGAACAAGGGTCCGCGCTGAAAATGAAAAATGCCTTCGTCAGGCCGGTAGATATCGGAGCCGGTCAGGTCGGCAGGCAGCATGTCGGGCGTGAACTGCACGCGCTGGAATGCGCATTCCAGGCCATGCGCCAATGCTTTGATGGCACGCGTCTTGGCCAGCCCGGGAGGGCCTTCGACCAGCAAGTGGCCATCCGCCAGCAAGGCGATCAGCAAACTCTCTACCATGCTTGGCTGCCCTAGAATTTGCGCGTTGAGGTAATCGCGCAAATGGATGAAGGCGGGCAGGGTGCTGCTGGTGATGGGAGCGCTGCTTTGGGGAGGCGTTGAATCGCGTGTTGCGGTGTCCATGAAGATCCTGTCAGTGTTGGTTGCAGTTAAGGCTTAAATGAATAGATCACGGGCGGCGTTGAGTAAGTGGCGAGAGCGGCCCAAGCTGTGCAGGAGATTTATGTACGGTGACGAATTAAGTCACCCCTGCAGTGCGCGCATTGGGTTGTTCTCGCCACTTACTCAGCCGAGCGTCACGGGGACAAAGATTTTATCGGTACCGCGCTGGATCAACAAGGCAATATGGCCGTTCTGGGCATCGACCATTTTCCTGAGATCGCCGACGCTCTTGACGGCAACACCGTTCACGCCAAGGATAATATCGCCCCGCATGATACCGGCATGCGCTGCCGCGCCGCCGGCTTGCTCCACCACCACGCCGTCAGACAATTTGCTTTCGCGCTTTTCTTCCTCGCTCAGCGAACGCGCAGCCACGCCGAGCTTGCCGGGTGAGGCAGGGCCGGCGCTATTACCGGTATTTGAAGCCACATTTTTAACGCCTCCCAGCGTCGCGCGGACTTCCAGATTCCTGCCGCCGCGCCACAGATCGAGCGTGACCTTGTCGCCCGGTTCGGCCATGCCGACCAGCGTCGACAATTCACCGTACTGATCAATCACGTGGCCATTGTATTTGAGGATCACGTCGCCTTGCTGCAAACCGGCCTTGGCAGCCGGGCTGCCCCGCGTGACATCGGACACCAGCGCGCCTTGCGGCTGTTTCAGCTTGAACGAATCGGCTAACGATTGATTGATTTCCTGCACCGTCACGCCGAGCTGCCCGTGGTGCACTTTGCCGGTGGCGACGATTTGATCTTTCACGTGCATGGCGAGGTCGATCGGAATCGAAAACGACACGCCTTGATAGCCGCCCGTTTCGCTGTAGATCTGGGAATTGATGCCCACGACATTGCCGCCGGCGTCGAACAAGGGGCCGCCCGAATTGCCGGGATTGACGGCTACATCGGTCTGGATAAAGGGAACGTACGAATCATCCGGCAGCGAACGGCCCTTGGCGCTGACGATGCCGGCGGTAGCGCTTTGCTCGAAGCCGAACGGTGAACCGATCGCCAATACGTAATCGCCCACCCGCAACTGATCCGGGTTGCCGAGGCTGACCACCGGCAGATCATGGGCATCGATTTTCAGAACCGCTACGTCGGTTGCCGGATCGCTGCCCACTACTTTGGCCTTGTATTCGCGGCGGTCGCTCAGTTTCACGACAACTTCATCGGCATTTTTTACGACATGGGCATTGGTCAAAATGATGCCGTCCTTGCCGACAATGAAACCGGAGCCTTCGGCGTGCATCGGCGCATCCGAATGCGGGATTTGCAGACCGAAGCCGGGTATGCCGGGAAAGAAGGGCAGCAGTTCTGCATCGTCGCCGCCGTGTTTCCTGGTTTTCGTCTTTTCTTCGGTCGTGATGCCGACCACCGCCGGCCCGTAGCGCAGCACGATGGCGCGATAATTCGGCGCCATCATCGGCGCGATCGGCGCCGACGGACCCGTTACTACCGGTGGTGTGAGTTTGACGCCGCCGCTATCGACAGGTGTTGTTGCGGGCAGCAAACTGAAGGCGCCGGCAGTGGTGGCGGCCAATACGCCGGTAGCGGCAAGCGCCGCGGAAAACGGTTTCATTTTCATCATCTTTCCTCACGCAATATTCTAAGGGGAACATGCCGATTGAAGGATAGAGGATTTGCCTTATCCCAAACTTAAGGAGGCTGTATCGAAGGTCAGAGAAACACGCAGGCCGCCCAGCGGCGAATCGCCGAGTTCAATCGTGGCATGGTGCAGATCGACGATGTTTTTTACGATGGCCAGGCCAAGTCCGCTGCCTTTTTTTTCATTTTGTCCGTTAGCCGTGCCGCGTACAAAGCGCTCGAATACCCGATGCCGATCCGGTTCGGCAATGCCGGGGCCGGAATCGTCCACGATGATCGTCGCTTTGCCGTCGCCGGCCGAGGCCTTGATCCTGATCATGCCGCCTTGGGGCGTATAGCGCACTGCGTTGTCCAGCAAATTGCGCATGAGTATTTGCAATCCCTCACTGTTGCCGACGATCTCTAATCGATCGGGCGCTTCAACATCGAGTTTGATCTGCCGGCTTTGCGCCGATGGGAAAATGCCGGCAATGGCGCGCCGCGTGATTTCCGCCAGGTTTTCCGGCTGCATGGCATGCGCTGCGCCGGTCGCTTCGGTGCGCGCAGCGATGAGAAGTTGTTCGATCAGGTGAGTAGCCCGATCCACGCCGTGATTCAGCTTGGCCAGCGCTTCGCGTTTGGCTTGCTCATCGGCCGCGTTTTCAAGCAAATGCAGTTGCAGCTTGAGCGCGGTCAGGGGAGAGCGCAGTTCGTGTGCTGCATCGGCGACGAACATGCTTTGCGCCGAAAAGGCGCTTTTCAATCGGGCCAGCAACAAATTAAGCGCGTGCGCGACCGGTGCAATTTCACCGGGCAGGCCGCGTTCGGATACCGGATCGAGCGTACCGGCGTGACGCTGGGTGACTTCATGCTCCAGATGCTTGACCGGCTTCAGCCCGCGCCCGACCAGCCACCAGATCAGCAAAGCCATGACCGGCGCAAAGATCAGCAACGGACTCAGGCTGCGCAATGCGGCGGCGGTAGCCAGATCGCGCCGGATTTCCTGCGGCTGCGCGACCTGGATCACGCGATTATTGGCGATCATCGTGTAGACGCGCCAATGGCTATTGGCCGCGTCGACGTTGCTGAAACCCAGCGTGGCACGATCCGGCAAGGCGCTGCCG
Organism: Herbaspirillum sp.; assembly: GCA_036500325.1. Lineage (GTDB taxonomy): Bacteria > Pseudomonadota > Gammaproteobacteria > Burkholderiales > Burkholderiaceae_D > Herbaspirillum. Next base: position 34,550 of record DASYCG010000067.1, read on the forward strand.
GGATGCGACAAATAAAGGATCGTGCCGTTCATGGTCCATATCTGTACCAGCACATCGCGCACTTCGCTGTTGCCGTCAAGCCCGAACGGCATGTCTTGCACGAAACCCTGATCGCGCAAGGACAGGGCGGTTTGCCGCAATTGATAATCGAACAGCGCTTCGTTTTCGGAGAGCGTGCGTTCATAGGTGAAAACGCCGAGGATGGCGGCAGCCAGCAGCGCCGAAAAGAATAGCGAGAGGGAGAGCCTGCCGCGCAGGGTATGCAGGGTATTCATCATGCCGCCGTCGGCTTGGGAATAAAATAACCGACACCGCGCAGGTTCTGGATGAAATCGTCGCCCAGTTTGCGCCGGATGCCATGCACGTGCACTTCAACGGCATTGCTGGCGATTTCCTCGCCCCATCCATATAAGCGTTCTTCCAATTGCGCCCGCGAAAGGATGGCGCCGGGGCGCAGCATCAGTGCTTCGACGATGGCGTATTCGCGGGCCGACAGCAGCACCGGCTGGCCGTTGCGCGTGATCAGGCGGTTGGCAGGCTGGATCTGCACATCGAGTATGGTGACTTCCGGCTCGGCATAACCGGCGCTTCGGCGCGCGGCGGAACGAATCCGGGCCGACAATTCATCGACGTCGAACGGCTTCACAATATAGTCGTCGGCGCCGGCATCGAGCCCGCGGATTTTATCTTCAACCGTGTCGCGTGCCGTCATGATAATCACCGGCTGCGTCATTTTACGGCCGCGCAGCTTTTGCAAGATTTCGATGCCGTCCGCCCCCGGCAGGCCGAGGTCGAGCAATATCAGATCGAAATATTCGGTGGCCAGGGCGGATGCCGCCGATTTGCCGTCGCATACCCAATCAACGACGTAGCCTTCCTGGCGCAAGGCTGCTTGCACGCCATCGCCGATCATCAGATCGTCCTCAATCATCAGAATTCGCATTGATTTTCCTGTGCTGCTTGTCCGGGCATGAAATGATACGCGTGAATGAGGACGCGAGTGAAAGTGCCTATTACGGCATTGCCGTCCCCAATTTTCCGAATCTGTTCTGCCTGTATGGGCCGAATACGAACGTCAATGGGAATTCCAGCGTGGTACTGCTTTCGGAATCGGGTGGAATGTACATCGTGGAGTGCATCAGGCTCATGCTGGAATCCAGGCAGCGGGCTATGGAAGTGCGCCAGGATGTTTTGGACCGCTTCAACGAACGCATCGATGCCGCCAGCCACACGGTGGTATATGGCGCGTCAACCGTGAACAGTTGGTACAAGAACGCCAAAGGCAGGCTGACCCAGAACTGGCCGTTGCGCACCGTCGACTACTGGAGAGAGACGCGCGAAGTGAACAAAAACGATTATCTGTTCCTGTAACCCGCATTGACAAAAGGAGAGCCTGTGGCTTTAGCATCGGAAGAGAAGTGGATCGAGGCGGCCTTTCCGCACGCGTTACCTTGAAGCAGGCAGGGCGGACGCACCGCCGGTGTTATTGCTGCATGACGGCGCCTGGGGCGGCGCCAGTTCAGTCACCTGGAACAATATCATTCCGCAGCTGGCCGAGCATTACCGGGTGCTCGCCCCCGATATGCTCGGCTTCGGCGGCACCGACAAGGTGGTGTACCTCGATCGTGCGCAGTACCAGCCGCGCATGCGGCAGATGAAGTGGTTGCTGGAGGCGCTGAATATCGCGGAGCCGGTGCATCTGGTCGGCAACTCCTTCGGCGGATCGCTGGCCCTCAAAGCGCTCGCGGACGGCAAGGCCTTCGGCATACGTTCGGTGGTGAGCATCTGCGGCACCGGCGGGGCCTGGAAGGGCGATGCTTCTCCGGCCGAATTACCGCATTGGGACGGCACGGAAACGGACCTGCGCCGGATCGTCGAATTATTGATCGACGGCGACAGCCCGGTGCTGGAAGCGCAATTGGCCGAGCGCATGCGTTGGGCCGCCGACATCGGGCACTACCGCGCGGTGAAGGCGGTGTCGGCGCCGTTGCCGCCGTCGCTGGTTCGTGCGCGCCGGGTTGATGATTGGCCGGCGCAGCTTGTTGGGATTACCACGCCGGTGATGCTGGTGGCGGGGAAACGGGATGTGCTTTTGCAGCCGTATTGGCCCGAGCGGTTGCGGGCAGCTTTGCCGCATGCTCGGGTGGAAGTGCTCGATAGTCGGCATTCGCCGAATATCGATCGGGTGGATTTGCTGTTGCCGGTGTTGTTGGAGTTCTTGAGCGGGTGTTGACTCCCGCCCGTCGCGACGTTATTTCACGGCAGTAACGACATAATCCGCATTTTGTTGTTTGAAATCGATGGTCACATTCTTGGCAACGACAAGTTTGTCGAAGAACATCTTATCCTTCACCATGAAGGTCATTGTCATCGCCGGCCAATTTAAGCTTTGAACCGGACCATGGGCGATCGTCACCGTCCCCTTGGTCCGATCGACGGCTTTCACAGTGCCGGTTGCGTGATGGATCGCGGCCTTCGCGGCGGCGCCGGATTTCATGTTATCCATTGGCATGGTTTTCATGTCCATGTCTTTCATAGCCATATTTTTCATGGCGCCGGATTGCGCCATGGCGACGCCCGATGCCGACAGTGCGAGAATCAAAGATGCGGTTGCGGTGAATTTCATAACAGTTTCCTTGGTGGGTTAAGTGAGTTGGCACAACGATATTTGCGATGCCTATTCGGATGGAACAACCTTGCCGGCAGCGCGGATTTGGCGACGGCGCATCAGTAAATAGACCGCCGGCACCACAAACATCGACAACAGCGGCGCCGTGATCATCCCGCCGACCATTGGCGCTGCGATTCGCTGCATGACTTCCGACCCGGTGCCGGTGCCGAGCATGATCGGCACCAGCCCGACGATAATAACGGCGACAGTCATTGCCTTGGGACGTACCCGCAGCACGGCGCCTTCGCGGATCGCATCGAGCAGGTCGGCTTCGCTGCCATTACCGTTATCGAGACGTTCGTTCCAGGCATTTTTGAGATAGAGCAGCATGATCACGCCGAATTCAGCCGACACGCCTGCCAATGCGATGAAGCCGACGCCGACCGCCACCGACAAGTGATAGTCGAGCAGCCACAGCAGCCATATGCCGCCTGCCAGCGCAAATGGCAATGTCGCCATGATCAATGCCGCTTCATCGAAGTGCTTGAAGGTCAAATACAGCAAGACGAAAATGATCAGCAATGTCGCCGGCACCACGATTTTCAGTTTGGCGGCAGCACGCTCCAAATATTCAAATTGTCCCGACCAGGCGATGGCGTAACCGGCCGGCAATTTGACTTCTTTGGCAACTACTTGCTGCATGTCGTGCACGGTGGAACTGAGGTCGCGATCGCGAATGTCGACATAGACCCATCCTGATAGACGGGCATTTTCGCTTTTTAGCATTGGCGGCCCGTCGGCGATGCGTATCGCGGCAACGTCGCCCAGTTGGATCTGGGCGCCGCGTTCCGTGAGCACCGGCAACTGGCGCAGCTTCTCGATCGAATCCCGCACCTCGCGCGGATAGCGGACGTTGATGGGAAAACGCTGCAATCCCTCGACGGTTTCACCAATGTTGTCGCCGCCGATCGCCGCCGACACGATGCTTTGCACATCCGCGATATTCAGTCCGTAACGGGCGGCCGCATCGCGATCGATGTCCACGTCGATATACCGGCCGCCATTCAAGCGCTCCGCCAGCGCCGACGACACGCCCGGCACCTTCTTGACGGCGCGTTCGATGTCACCGGTAATGCGGTCGATCTCCTGCAAGCTGACGCCGGCAACCTTGATGCCGACCGGGCTTTTGATGCCGGTGGCCAGCATGTCGATCCGGTTGCGAATCGGCGGCACCCAGATGTTGGATAGCCCCGGCACTTTGACGACGCGATCCAGTTCCTGGATCAATTTCTCCGGCGTCATGCCGGCCCGCCATTGATCGCGCGGCTTGAACTGGATCACGGTTTCAAACATTTCCATCGGCGCCGGATCGGTGGCGCTCTCGGCGCGGCCGGCTTTGCCGAAGACGCTTTGCACTTCGGGTACGGTTTTAATCAGGCGATCGGTCTGTTGCAGTAACTGCGCCGCCTTGCCGATGGAGATGCCCGGCAATGCCGTCGGCATGTACAACACATCGCCTTCATCCAACGGCGGCATGAACTCGCCGCCGAGCCGGCTCATGGGCCAGATCGTCAGGATCGCCACCAACGCCGCGCCCAGCAAAGTCAGCTTGGGGAAGCGCAATACGATATCGAGCAACGGGCGGTACAGCACGATCAGGAAGCGGTTGAGCGGGTTCTTTTGTTCATCGGGAATCCGGCCGCGAATCAGGTAACCCATCAATATCGGAATCAGGGTCACCGCCAGGCCAGCCGCCGCCGCCATGGAATAGGTCTTGGTGAAAGCCAATGGCGAAAACAAGCGTCCTTCTTGCGCTTCCAGCGTGAACACCGGAATGAACGAAAGCACGATGATCAAGAGTGAGAAAAACAGCGCGGGCCCGACCTCGGCGGCGGCGTCGCCGATGACGCGCCAGTGTTCATTGCCTTTGAGTTGTTTACCGGGATGCGCGTGATTCCATAGTTCAATATGCTTGTGGGCGTTCTCAATCATCACCACGGCGGCATCGACCATGGCGCCGACTGCGATCGCAATCCCGCCGAGCGACATGATGTTGGCGTTGACGCCCTGGTAATACATGACGATGAAGGCAATCAGAATGCCTATCGGCAGCGTGATAATGGCGACCAGCGCCGAGCGCATGTGAAACAGGAAGATGGCGCAGACCACCGCGACGACGATGAACTCTTCGATCAGTTTTTCTTTTAAATTCGTCACGGCGCGCTTGATCAGGCTCGACCGGTCATAGGTCGGCACGATTTCGACGCCCGGCGGCAGGCTGGCTTTCAGAATTTCCAGCTTGGCCTTCACCGCCTCGATGGTTTCCAGTGCATTTTTACCGGAGCGCATGATGATCACGCCGCCGGCAACTTCGCCTTCGCCATTCAGGTCGGCGACCCCGCGCCGCATTTCCGGCCCGATTTGAATGCGCGCGACATCGCCCAGCAGCACGGGGACGCCGGCATCGCTGGTCGTCAATGGAATCTTGCGGAAGTCAGCTAGCGATTTCAGATAACCGGAAGCCCGCACCATGTATTCGGCTTCGCCCAACTCCAGCACGGAGCCGCCACTTTCCTGATTCGCTTTCTGCACGGCATCGACGATCTTGCCATGCGGAATGTTGTAGGCGCGCATCTTGTCCGGATCGAGCACGATCTGGTACTGCCGCACCATGCCGCCGATACTGGCCACTTCCGATACGTTAGGGACCGATTTCAATTCATATTTCAGAAACCAGTCTTGCAAGGCTCGCAACTGCGACAGATCGGTCTTGCCGCTGCGATCCACCAGCGCATATTCGTAGACCCAGCCGACGCCGGTCGCATCCGGCCCGAGTGCGGTTTTGGCTTGGGGCGGCAAGCGCGATTGCACCTGGTTCAGATATTCCAGTACCCGCGAACGCGCCCAGTACGGATCGGTGCCATCTTCAAACAAAATGTAGACGAAGGAATCGCCGAAGAACGAATAGCCGCGCACTGTCTTTGCGCCGGGCACCGACAGCATGGTGGTGGTCAACGGATAGGTCACCTGGTTCTCGACAATCTGCGGCGCCTGGCCAGGATAGCTGGTGCGGATAATGACCTGCACATCGGACAGATCGGGAATCGCATCGAGCGGCGTGTGCGACAGCGACCAGGCCCCCCAAGCGGTCATCATCAACGTCGCCGACAGCACCAAAAAACGGTTGGCGATCGACCAGCGAATCAGCTTGGCGATCATTGCGCAGCTCCGGCCGTCGCAGCGGGGGCTGCGGCTGGAGCGGCAGTGTCGCTCATGCGCGTTTCCGTAGCGGTCAGGCTGGCTTCGGAATCGATCAGGAATTGGCCGGAAACAACCACCTGTTGCCCCTCATTCAATCCTTTGCGGATTTCGGTCTGGCCGTTGCTTTCTGTCCCAATTTCGACGTCGACGGGATTGAACTTGCCATCGCCTTGCGCCACCATGACAACGTTGCGCGTACCCGTCCGGATTACCGCCTCGGTGGGAATCAGCAAGATGTCTTTGCGTGCGGCAGATGAAAAATTTATCGTCGCAAACATGCCCGGCACGAGCCGGCCGCCGGCGTTCGCCAGTTCAATCCGCGCCTTCAGTGTGCGCGTCGCAGGATTCACATCCGGCAGAATCGCGCCGACCTTGCCTTTGAACACGGTTCCCGGCAGCGCCGGGGTACGCGCTTCGACGATATTTCCGGGCCGCACCAGAGCGGATAGGCTTTCCGGTACGTCGGCGTTGACCCAAATGGCGCCGACGCCGTTAATTTTGAACATGGGGGCGCCGGCCATGACGGTCATGCCTTCGCGCACGCCAAGCTCGGACACTACGCCGCCGATGGGCGCGAACACAGTCAAACGCGCTTGTACTTTGTTGCCGGCGTCCACGGCGCGGATCTGATCATCCGTCATGCCGACCAGGCGCATACGCTGGCGCGCACCGTCCACCAGGCTGCCAAGGCCATTGCCCTGCATGTGCTTGACGGACAAATACTCTTCCTGCGCCGCCACCCACTCCGGCACATACAAGTCGGCCAGTGCTTGTCCCTTGCGAACCGGATCGAGCGGCGCACGGACATACAGCCGTTCGACAAAACCGTTGCTGCGGGCCTGCACCAATGCAACGTCACGTTCGTTATAAGCAACGCTGCCGACAGCGGCGACCGTCGATGTCAAGCTGCCCTTGGTGACTTCCGCGGTACGGATGCCAAGATTTTGCTGCACCCGCGGACTGATATTGACCTTGCCGTCGTCGCCGGCGGCATCGGCATAGACCGGCACCAATTGCATGTCCATAAAAGGCGACTTGCCCGGTTTATCGAACTTTTGGCCCGGCACCATCGGGTCATGCCAATACAGCACTTTTTTACCGGACTCGTCTGTTACCGATGCGCCTGCCGGGGAGGCGGCTGCATCGCTGGACAGTGGCGCTGCCATTTTTTTGCCCTGGTTTATCCCGGCCCAATACAGCCCGAACCCCGCAGCCGCCAGAAGAGCTGCGGCAACGACAGCGGCCATCATTTTGTTATTTTTCATTTGAAATCCTTGTTCATGCCGACTTGGGCCATCGCGTCATCGGTCGGAATGAGAAAATTGAGTTGCGCCCACAAGCGGTCGGTGTCTGCCGCCAGTTGCAATGCCTGGATGCGTATGTCGATATCGTTGCGCCGCGCCGTGAGCACATCGGCCAGGCCGGCTTTGCCGCCGCGATAAGCCGTAATGGATGCCAGCGTGCGTTGATTGGCCAAGGGGATCAGTTCACGTTCGTAGCGCGCAGAGCGCTCGCGATCGTTGTTCCACTCTTCGATCATGCTGCGGGTCTCGGCAACGTGCGCGCGCAACATATCCGCACGCGCGTATTTAGCCTGATCGACCAAGGCCAACTTGGAAGACAGCTCCCGATCCTGGCGATTGGCGCGATCCCATTGCAACGGGATCGATACGCCTACCGATACCATGTTGGAATAGGCAGAGCCACGTTGCTGGAACGCTACCTCCACGGTCCAGTCGGATTTTTCGTTGGCTTTCGCCAGTTTTGCATCTGTCTCGGCGACTTCGACCTGCTTGTTCAGCACGGCAATATCGGGATGATGCGCAAGCTCGCCGTCGAGCGTCGTGGGATCGAGGCGGATAGTGTCGGTCGCCGGTTTTTCAGCCAGGCGGCCGTCCGCGATATCGCCGACCCATCGGACCAGCATGGTATTGGCGTTGCGAATGCGACGCTGTATTTCGCTGGCGCGATCGTCGAACATCGCTAGTGCGCTACGGGCGGCAAAGATGTCGGCCTGACTGCCCCGACCGGCACGATAGGCGCCTTCGGCGGATTGCATTTCAAGTTTGGCTTGTTCCCCTTGCTCGGCAATGACGGCTGCCATTGCCTCTGCGTAGTAGCGGTCGAACCAGGCCAGCGCGGTGTCGCGTTCAATGGCGGCAGTTGTGACGGTCTTCTCGGCAAGCGTCTTTTGGGCATTCAGTTCATAGCGATCGGCGCGTAGTTGAAGCTTGTCGGCGTGCGTAATTTCCTGCATGACGCCAACGCGGCGCATGGTCATGAAATCATTACTGACGCTGTAGCGGTCCGCCCCGTTAACCGGCAGATTGTCGATGCCGGCTTTGATTACCGGATCGGGCAACTGCCTGGCTGCAACCGCCATGTCATAAGAGGCCGCGACGGCATATCCTTGCGCGGTGAGCTGTTGTGAGCGTGCGATGGCACGGCGCTGGGCCTCCGCCAATGTGAGCGGTGCATCGATCGCATATGCAGTGGCGGCGAATGCAAAAGTGCTTACCAGCGTGGCGAGGCTGGTTCCCAGGGAAAATCGAAGAACCGTATGGCGCAGGGAATAGCGCACGGATTGGGGCGTGAAAACCGGGAATAACATGAAACCTCCAGAGTGCAAGAGACAACATCAGGCGTGCGCGGAAGCACGCCGATGACGGACTAGGCAATCTGGGGGGTTAAATGCGGAAGCAGCAATTGCTTATGGACAGCGGGGGCGCGGTAGATCGCGCCAGGAGAAGGGTATCAGGTTGTTGATCGCTTGAAATATCAACCGGCTTGACGTTACGGACTATCAGTGTCAGCGACGCAGGCAAAAACGGAGACACATGCGGTGTCGCGGGCTTATCGAGAGACTGGTTGCTGTTTTGATCTTGTGCATGACAGAGACTGGGTTGCAACTTGTCGCTTCCCATACAGCTCGACATTGCCTGATCGCCGCTGCTCTCCATGGACATGGACATTGAATCGTCTGATGGCGCGACCTTGAAAGTCGGACACGCGTATCCCGCTATGGCAAGCTGCATAAACACCATGCTGATCAGCACGGTGAGTGCTGCAATCAAGCGGGAAGGGCGGGAGAGTTTCATTATTTCAAGTTTTTATTGAATGGCCGAATTTAAACGCGCCTATATTTATAGTCAAGCAAATGAGGAAGGGTCTTCATCCTATCGATACAATTCAATGCGGATTATTATGCTTCCCACGGTGGGAAGGTCAAGTTATTTCCGGCGTCAGTGTCGGGATTTCAGGACGACATAGAGCGAGAATGCGACAACGGCAAGAGACGCGAGAATTATCACGAACATCGCGCCCAAAGGTTTGTCCTGCAGGAAAATCGTAATTAGGGGAATGGACTGAACTGAGAATTGGCCCGCGTTTACGGCACAATTCTACTTAGGCAACCAGGTAGGAGTTTGGAGTGATCGACGATTGAACTTGTTCGACGCTGACACATTCGCGACCAGCTCAACAAAGAAAAGTAACAGATTTAGTTCCGAGCGCTATAGCAGCGCCAATTGCGGCGGGTTATCAGAGGTTGAGTCTGATCATAAGTTCGTATAATTTACATTATGTCAAATTAAGCTCAGTATTATTAATGTTCACCAACCGTTTTAACTCATTGAATTAATTATGTTCGGCATTGATCTCGCCCGCCAATTAATAACCCCAATGTTTAGATTGTTCATAAGCAGCTCTATGTTCATGAATCTAAACACTTCCGCTACTTTCACCCATCCCAATAAACCTTTGCTGGTGGCCGCGTATGAGCATTGCTGTTAATTGTCCCGTTTCTCAAGCCTTCGCCAGGTTTCAATCACACAATGGAAAGAATCCGTTTCACTGTCTCTCCAATTTGGTCTGCAGCCAGTGGCCCATTTGGGAGTCGTTGCCGTTTGCGCTTCCCTGTTCGCTCGAAGTCGAAGCCGTAGCAATCAAGCCCAAGAAGTTTAACCCCGGCAGGCTGTACATCAATGAGGCTCTGAACGAGCTCTTCTTCGTCCGCCAACGATAAAACGAACGAACTGGCCCAGTCAGCTTCTTCGATCCACCCCATCCGGCCAAAGCCGGCAACATAGCGGGCGCCATTCGGTTTCAGCCGGAAGAAAGCGAAGTCACCGAGGCAAAGGTATTGCGCTGCATCGGGCTGATACCTAAGGTAGCGCGCGACCAGTTCCGCCGACGCATCAAATTGCCTCGCATCCCCAATCAGCGAGACACGCTCAGCCGTCAACACGTTTTGAGCGCCACAGTCGTGGACGATAAAACTCGCCCGGCAATCCGCCGTCAAATTTTTAGTGTGCTCGGCCAACTGGCTGATGAGAAATACCGGGTAAGCGTTTTCGTCCAAAACGTATGGCAGAACGGATGCAAACGGGTATCCCGGCATCTGGATTGATTGGGTTGCAAGGCTGCCATGCCGACTTTCGTGCAGTAGGTGGACGACTGAATCAAAGGCGATTTTCATGCCGACAGATTAACTGAACTTGCAGCTTTCATGAATCACTTTCACCTTGTGCATCGTTCGGTCAAACGAAGAACAATATCTATCGATTCCAATCTGTCGCCGGATCTGTCGGAATTGACCAGATTTATGTCGGAAATACACATAGTTTTGTCGGAAACGTAGCGTTCTAAAGCCCTATGATCACTCAAGTAGTCAAGGATCTTCGCGGTCTGGAAGTCCCTGAATCGCTTCGTTTCACAAGCACTCAAACAATTGATCCCGAAAGAAACCAGCATGGGGAATCGTATGCTTTCCACCGGAGAATTTATCTTCCTGTGTTTTCTATCAGTGATTCTACTATTCGTGGTGTTTCATATTTTCCGTTTCCGCCTGCTATTGACGGGGTTGCCCCGTCGGACCAGGAGGGCGGTGGGTGCGCTGCCGCTGCTGGCCGTGCTGATGCCGGCCAACGGCGCGCTTGAATTCAATGGTGCGCTGCCGCCCCGCTCGGCAGCGGTATATGGGCTGGAACTGAGCGGCTTCATCGTACTAGCGCTTATTATCGTCAACCTCATCTGGCTGATCAGATCCGCACCGAAAGCGCAAAAAAAAATGATCATCCTGGCCCTCGGCGCGCATCCGGACGACATCGAACTGGGTTGCGGCGCCGCCCTGCTGCGCTACAAGGTGGAGGGCCATGAAACGCACGGACTGGTGTTCTCGATCGGAGAAGGCGGCCTCCACGATCCAAAGCTGAAGAACAGTAATCCGCGCAAAAGAGAAGCGGAAAGAGGCGGCCGCGTCATGCATCTCGATAGCCTGACCGTCCTGGAATTTCCCGATACCAAGCTCAGCACCAGGCAGGAAGACATCAGGCGCGCCATCGAAGAGAGCACGCGCCAGCTCCATCCCGATCTGATCTTCACGCACAACCGCCATGATCTCCATCGCGATCATCACGCCGTATACCTGGCCACGATGGAAGCCGCCCGCCGCGTCCCCACCCTGCTCTGCTATGAAAATCCGAACACCCCGTCCAGTTTCCAGCCGAATTGCTTCATCGAAGTGTCCTTGTATCTGGAGCACAAAATCAAAGCCTTGAAGTGCCACGCAAGCCAGCATACTTCGCGCCCTTATATGGAAAAAGATCTGGTGCATAGCATGGCACGGGTGCGGGGAGGACAAGCGCGTCTGCGGGCCGCCGAAGCGTTCGAAGCTATTCGATTCACTGTGTAACGATTCAAGCGACCCTTGCGGAGACGAACATGGCAAACAGTACAAGTGTGCTGGTGACAGGAGCAGGCGGGCCCTCCGGCAAGGCGGCAATACATGCGCTCAAGGATAAAGGCTTCCGTGTGATCGCTGCCGATATGGCGTCGACCGAGCACGGTGCGGATTCGTTCGCAACGGTCCTTCCCGCGACGGACCCGATGTACCTGGCACAACTGGACGACCTGCTTTCCGCCTGGGACATCAATTGGCTTTTCCCGACGGTCCAGGAGGAACTGATCATCGTTGCAGAAAAGGCTGCCACCTATCGCAGGCGCGGGATCGCTGTTTACATGGCGAATCCCGGCGCGGTGGCCATTTGCAACGACAAATGGCTCACCGCGCAAAGTCTGGCCGCAGCCGGCGTCGCCGTCCCCAGGAGCGCCATAGGCGAATCCGGCGCGGCAGCCCTCCTGCCGCTGGGATTTCCCTGCGTCTCCAAGCCCAGGGTCGGGCGCGGCGGCCGTCACGTCACCGTGCATGACCGGGCCGATACCGTGCTCGACATGCAATCGGCCGGCAGCAACCTCATATGGCAGCAATTCATGCCCGGCACCGAATACGATGTGTTGCTGATGATCCAGCGGAATCGTCCAGTGTCGGAAATGACCGCCGTAGTCTTCGAAAAGACGTCGTTACGCGAAGGACGCACCGGCAATGCGCTGGCGCTTGAACGGGTCAGCGCTCCGGATGTGGTCGATCTTGCCTTGTCCGCCGCCCAGGCGCTGGATCTCGCGGGACCGCTGGATATGGATATCCGGCGCGACCTCAACGGTGTCGCGCACGTCCTTGAAATCAACGCGCGGATCGGCGCGCATACGCACAAGGCACCGGAAATTTTCGATGCGCTGGTGGGGCTCTACGAAACCGGCTACCTGGGTGGATGAGCATGAAAGACCTGCTCCTTATCCCGATATTTCTGTTCGGCGCCGTCATTTTCTACTTCGGTTTGCTGGCGCTGGCCTATTTCCCCCTTGCGTTAAGTTACTGCGTCTGGGAGCGCAGGCTCAAGGCTCGTGCCAGAGCCATCCATTACGCACCGCGGGTGAGCGTGCTGGTACCGGCTTATAACGAAGAGAAGACCATCTCTCCCAGCATCCAGTCGATCCTGGATTCCGAATATCCCGATTTTGAAGTGATCGTCGTCAACGACGGATCGACCGACGCCACCGAACGCGAACTGCAACCCTTCATTGCCGGAGGCCTGATTCGCTACCACGCCAAAAAAAACGGCGGCAAGGCATCCGCACTGAATACTGGCATAGCGCTGGCTACCGGCGACATCATCTTCTTTTCCGACGCCGATTCGCTTTTCGAAAAAGACACCATCCGAAACGGCGTTACGTACTTTTCCGATCCGGCGACAGGCGCCCTCAGCGGCAACGACACGCCGCTGAATCCGAGAGGCGTACTGCAAAAGATGTTGGTGGTGACCTCTCACATCGGGACCGGATTTGTACGGCGGGCGCTTTCCATGGCGTCCGTATTGCCGATCATTCCCGGCAATCTCGGCATGGTGAGATGCGACATCCTGCGCGCCGTCGGCGGATTCCGTGAAGTTTGGGGAGAAGACCTGGAAATCACCTTGCGACTGCACCGTCACGGCGTGCGCATCGTCTATGGCGCCAGCACCAAGGTCATTGCCGAATGCCCCAACACTTTGCCCGGCCTGTGGAAGCAAAGAGTGCGCTGGATCAGAAGCTATATCACTGTCCTCTCGATTCATCGCGACATGATCGGACGTCCGAAATTCGGCAGGTTCGGCATTTACATGTTGCTCAATATCGCCAACATGATGTTTATTCCGATTCTGCAGTCGGTCAATTTTCTCCTGTTGCCGACGGCCCTGTATTTCGGCGTCATCAGCTTGCGAACGATTGAGTGGGTGGCTTACCTGGGATTCGGATGTTTGTTCATCGTGGCGATAACGTCCATTCTGCTCGACAGGTCGCCGCGCGATTTGATCTACCTGCCTTACAGCATCGCGCTGATTCCCCTGAGCTTTTTCTACAGCGCCGTGGTGATCTACTCGATCTGGCGCGAGTCGCGCGCGCATACGGCGGACTGGAACAAGCTTGAACGGAGAAACCCGCGCGAACTCCAGCCGGTGGAGCATCCCGGCCGGCGCAGGTTGATGCTGGGCGGGGCGGCGGTCGCCGGCATTGCCGTGGCCGGCCCGCTGCTGCCGATCGATCCCGACGAGTTGTATGCCATGGCGACCGAATTACTGGAACCCGATGGTCCGCTCGGAGGTAATCTGGTGGTGTCGATCCACTTCTCCGATTGGCCCGACTGGTGGGATGCCGATCAATCGCTGCTGCGTTCTCCCGAATCGAAACATGTGAACCAGATTGCCATCTCGGCTGGACGGCCCGATTGGACATTTTTCCAATGGCAGGGACGCGAACAATGGTGGAGCCCCGAACAGCATGATACAGCGGGCGACATGCTGGATAACAGCGTCGCACTCCTGACGGCGAAAGGGTATGGAACGATTGCCACCCTGGACGTGCTGGCCCCGCGCTATCTGCAGGCGAACCCGCACTGTGCCGCGGTCGATATTGCAGGCAAGCCCAGCCAGGACATAGTGTGTTCCACTTGCCTCGCGTACGGCGATTACGGAAATTTGCTTGACGCGGCATTCACCGCACTTGCCGCCAAAAGGACCATCGATGCAATTTGCATTACCGAACTGTTCTACGACATGAATTGCTTCGATGAACGATGCCGTGCCGCATTCGAAGCATCAACCAGACGCACCGCCTGGCCGCTCGACGGCGATGGAAAAATAGATTGGCAGCATCCCGCCATCGGCAAATGGCGATCCAAACAGGTGGCGCGAGCGGTCTCCAGGCTTTCCGCGATTGCGCGAACCCATAAAAAGAAATTGCTGGTGGATGTCAGGGTGAGCCGCGACGATCTTACCCGCAACAGCAGCGAAAACGGCCAGGACTACCGTTTATTGCTGCCCTTGGTCCATCGACTGGTGGTATGGGATTACTTCGCAATGGATCGCTTGTCGCCGCGAGCGACGGGCAAGGTTGCCAGGTACATGAGCGGCCATTTCGGACGGGACCGCTATTGGCATTCGATCGGGTTATGGAATGACAAGGGCGGCGCCATCGATGCCGAACAACTGGCCCACGCCATACGCTCTGCCCGTCAAGGCGGTAGCAGCAATATCTGGATTACGCCGGCCAAGGACCTGACAAATTCGCACTGGAAAGCCTTGGCAAGGCTCAAATTAGGAAAGGATTATGCGAAATCAAACTAAATGTGTGTCGACTTGGTCACATTGACGACAAGGGGATGCCGGAAAAGCCGGCGTTAAATTTTTCTGCATTACAATCGATCCGATCAAAAAACGATTTGGCTCAAAAAATGAAGGGGACACAAATGAATCTCAAGGCGAGGGGAAATATGTTGTCTTGCGGAATGCTTCTGACTTGTCTATCCATGTCCGCACCCGCATCTTCCGAGCAAACCGAGACTGCACCACAGCAAAAAGAAATGACCTACGGCGAAAAAGCGGACCAGAAAGTCCAGAATTTCCGCTGGAACGATGCCTTGCAGATCTATCGTGACGAATTGGCCAGGAACGAGAACAATGCCGATGCGTGGCGCGGCATCGGCCGGATACTTCGCTGGCAGGGCCATCTCGACGAATCGCGACAGGCCTACGAAAAGGCTGCAGCGCTGGAGCCGGACAATTCCAACGCCGCACTGGGGGTTACCAGCACTTACTTCCTGAACCATGATTTCAAGCAGGCGGCCGCCGGCTACGCTTCCGCCCAGGAACGCTGGCCCAAAGACGAAGAAGTCCAGCAAGCCGCCTATGATTTCGCGCGCGAGAGAAATCCGCGGATTTATGCGCGTTACGAACGGGATCTCACGTTCCGGACCGAAACCTACGGCGCCGGCCTTCCCCTGCTGTCGCGCGAAGACATCCAGTTGGAGAGCGTCAAGGACGAGAGCCTGGGCCAGTACATACGAAAAGACAAGAAGGCCACTTGGACGCACTATTTCGGCCTCAACAATTTCCTGGAATTCAGATACAGGAGATCCAACTACACCTATTTTGCCCCGGTGACGGATTTTTCCGCCATCGATTGGTTCGATGAATATCGATTACGGTATACCCACCCGCTTACCCCCGAGCAAGTAGCGACGGTGACATACACTTTCCGCCCTACCACGCTGAAAACGACGCAACAGTCGTACGATTCGACCAAATTCGAGCTCGAACTTCATTCCCAGTGGTCGCCGCGTTTCGGAACGCTGGTCGGTGCAGGTCAATTGCGGGAATTAAATAGCGATCCGAGTACCACCCATGATCTCAGGAACACGAGTCTGGTAAAAGCTGGCGTGGAATATATGCTGACGCAGAAAGCACAGGCGACGGCCACCTACATCACCAATCCGGATCTGGACAATTCCATCAAGAGTAAAAGCCTGTTTTTGCTCAGCTACCAATGGCGGGATAATCTGTCATCCCTGCTGCGCTATCGCTATGACGACTACAAGAGCGGCGGCAGCCAGCGCATCTATTCGTTAGCGCTGCGATATACGCCCGACGCGCACGTTTGGGTCGAGCTCGGCGTTTTGAGCGCCGCCCGTGCGGGCCGCAACGGCGTTTATCCGCAAGCGACGCTGATCTACAAATTCTGAACGTTAGATGTAAATAGCGACCGGGTTGCGCGTGCCGGTAGCCAAGGCAGGCGGAAATGTCTTCCCCTGCCCAACGCCATGAGCGCCCTGTCCAAGGTAATCAGCTTGTAACAAAGACGCGCCACAATGCGGGATTTTTCCCACGGAGAATCCTTACATGCGCCGGACTTACGCCCAGCTGTGCCCGCTTCCCCTTGTACTGGCTCTCCAGGCCGCATTGTGTTCCACGGCGTGGGCTGCGCCGCCGCCGACCAGTTTCGACATCGGCGCAGGCACCACCAGCAATATCGTCCAGACCACCGGCAGCAACGCCACCGTGCCGACCAATACCGGCTCCGTCGAAGGCACATTGTCGCTGGACAGCACCGTCGGCTCCGGCGTGGCGGCGATTACCGTGACCTCCAGCAACGCCGGCACCGTCACCATCAATAACAGCGGCACCATAGAAAACACCGCCGGCGGCGACAGCTCGCGGGCGATCTGGAGCAAGAGCAACACCAACATGGTGAAAATCAACAATGCCGCCAGCGGCGTGATTTCCTCGGTCGGCGACGACACCATCAAAATCGGCAAGAGCGGCGCCCAGTTCGTGATCGATAACCAGGGCACGATCTGGCAAAAAGGCACCGATCCCCTCACCGCCGGCCAGGCCATCGACGTCTCCGACGCCGACGTTGCCGGCAACATGCTGATCAACGGTTCGGCCACCAACAGCGCCGCGCTGATCCGTGCCGACGGCGCCGACGCCATCAATGCCGGCACCAACATGACCATCGTCAACTACGGCACCATCATCACCAACGGCACCGTCAACACTAAATGCCGTGACATCGTGGCAGGCGCTTGCGACGACGCTAACGCTCCCAGCGCAGCGGACGGCATCGACGTCGGCGGCAGCACCGGCGTGGTCATCAACAACCACGGCATCATCAGCGGATCGCGCCACGCCATCACAGCGGACACCGAGGTCACCGTCACCAATTACGCAGGCGGCCAGATCATCGGACGCAACGGCTCCGGCGTCGGCAGCGACGGCGTCGGCACCGTGGAGAACTTCGGCCTGATCAGCGGTCGCTATGCCGGCGCCGGGAATGTCTACGACCACACCCAGGGCGGCACCCTCCCCGGCATCAGCCCATCGATTAATGACGGAGATGGCGACGGCGTCGATATCGACGGCATCGGCACCGTGACCAACCACGGCCGCATCGAAGGCTTGGGCGGCGGCGGCTTCGACTCCAGCGGCAATCCCAATTCCGGCGACGGCATCGCCATGGGCGGCGGAACCATCGTCAACGACGCCGGCGCCTCGATTTTCGGCCAAAGCAACGGCATCCTGATCGACGACGGCGCCAACGGCACCGCCACCGGCCAGCCCACCCTCGGCCGCGGCACCGCCACCACCCCGGGCGGCGTCATCTCGATCACGAACAACGGTTCCATTACCGGCAACACCAGCGTCGCCATCGGCCTGGTCGGCCAATACGCCGATGTGGTCACCAACGGCATCACCGGCGTGATCACCGGCGGCGCCAACACGGTGCGCGTCGACCAGTTGTCCAGCACCACCCCGGCCGCCGCGATCCAGATGGGCGGCGGCAACGACACCCTGGAAAATTCCGGCCGGATCCAGGGCCTGAACGGCAAGGCGATCGACATGGGCGACGACGACGACACGCTGCGCCTGCATGCCGGCAGCGTCGTGATCGGCACCATCGACGGCGGCACCGGCACCAATCTGCTGGAAACCGACGGCACGCAAAACTTCACCGCCGGCCAGATCGGCAATTTCCAGAACTTCACCATCAAGGGCGGCAACACTACTTTCGACACATTGGGCACAGTCGGCAGCGTGCAAGTCGATGCCGGCGGCAGCCTGCGCGTCAACGGCGCCTTCGGCACCACCGGCGACATGACCGTCAATGGCACGCTGCAGGCCGCCGCCGGCGACAGCTTCCGCACCGTCAACATCGCCGGCAACTACACACAAAGCGCCACCGGCGTGTTGGAAACGCGTATCGGCGTCCTCGGCGGCGACAAGCTGTCGGTTGCGCAAACTGCCACGCTGAGCGACGGCGCAACGATTCGTCCGATGCTCACCAGCTACGTCGTCGACGGCGCGACCTTCGACATCGTCGATGCCGGCACGCTGGACGCCACCGCCGCCAACCTGAAGATCGACAGCACCTCGAACTTCCTGACCTACACGCTGGAGCAGACCAGCAACGGCCTGACCTTGGTCGCGCACCGCACGCAAAGCCTGATCTCGATGGTGCCGCAGAACAGCGGCGGCTTCTCGTCGGGGCTGCAACAACTGTTCGACAACGGCTCGCAAGGCAGCATCAATCTGCTGAACGCGCTGGAATCCCTGCCGAACGCGGCCGCGGTCAACAGCGCCACGCAGCAGTTGGCGCCGGAAACCAACCAGGCCGTGCAATCGGCCTCGGCCGCCGCGCAAGGCAGCGTGTTCTCCGCCTTCGACAACCGCATGGATGCGGCGCGCGACGGCGGCTCGCTGACCATGCTGAACGGCAGCGGCAGCGGTATCGCCACCGGCGAAACAGTCGGCAAGCGTTTCTGGGTGCAAGGCCTGGTAGCGGTGGCCCAGCAGAAGGCGCGCAAAGGCGCCAACGGCTTCGACCTGAACGCCGGGGGCATGGCCTTCGGCTTTGAAAGCGACCTGAACGCGCGCGACATGGCCGGCGTCTCGGGCGGTTACACGCAAGCGGGCAGCGACGGCCGCGACGCCGGCGACGGCGACGACAGCGACGTCAAGTCCTATCATCTGGGCGGCTACTTCAGTCGCACCGAGGAGAACTACACACTGGACGCCAGCCTGGTCGCATCGCTGAACCATTACTCCAGCAGCCGCCGCGTCGCCATCCCGGGCTTCACCGAAGACCTGAACGGCAGCTATTCCGGCTACCAGATCGGCACCCGCGTCGAGTACGGCATCCCCTTCAAGCTGAACAACGCCTGGAACGGCCGCTGGCTGGTCGGCGCACGGCTGAGCCATCTGGATAACGACGGCTACACCGAAAGCGGCGGCGTCACTGCGCAGCGTATCGGCGACAGCAGCAGCAACTCGACGCAAAGCGTGCTGGGCGTTGAATTCGTCGACAAGCTGAGCGCCTCCTCCAGCGCCAACCTGCGCGCGCGCTACCTGCACGAGTTTTCCAATACCGCATCGATCGACGCGACCTTCGTCAACGGCGGCCCATCGTTCACCCTGAACGGCGTGCAGCCGGGACGGGATGCGCTGGAGTTGGGAGTGGGTTATCGCCAGGTGACCGCGCAGGGAACGGTTATTTCGATTGGATACGATCTGGAATTGCGCGACGAATACATTGGCCATCAGTTGTCCGCGAAGGCGATGTGGAGTTTTTGATGTAATCGACGTCGCGACGTGTGATTGACGCGCTTGATTGGCGCGCTTGAAATGAAAATCGATCGCCGCAAGTTTGCGGCGATCGATTTTTTTAGGAATAATCAACTTGACAGAATTGCTCAGAAATCAACCCGCACCGCCGCCAAAACCCGCCGCGCAAACATAGCAGCCACCAGCGCAAAAACCGCCAAGCCGAACCATCGCGCCGTAGCATCGAAATCCGCGCCGACCAATGCCAAAGGCGCATCCCTGCCGCTGAAGCCGATCACGGCTGCCATCAGCACACCGATCAGGCTTTCTCCGACGATCAGGCCGGATGCAATCAATACACCGCGCTTGTTCGGTCCTGCCGCATAGCCGGCAAACGGGACGCCCAGTTTCCCGGCGCGCTTTTTCAAAATCCGCTCGATGATCCATGCCAGCACAGCGCCCGCTACCAGCACCGACGCCACCGTAGGCGGCAAATAGATGCCGATGCCGACCGCCATCACCGGCAAACGCGCCACGCCGCCGCGCCGCTTCAATACGCCGTCGATGGCAATCATCGCCATCCCCAATACGGCGCCGATCCCCGTCATGGTCCAATTCAATTGATGCTTGAAAATGCCGGTCGCAATCGCGGTCATCAAGGTCGCTTGCGGCGCCGACAAGACCTGGCCGGCATCCATGTTTTCGCGCGGCATCGCACCGGCGAAACCGTAGGCGTTATACAGCAGGTCCAACACCGGGGGGATCACCAAGGCACCGGCGACGCAGCCGATCAACAAGGCTACCTGTTGCTTCCAAGGCGTTGCGCCCACTAGCCAGCCGGTTTTTAAATCCTGCAAGTTGTCATTGGCGATCGCCGCCACCGCCACCACGGCCGACGTGGTGAAGATCGCCAATGCGATGCCAAGCTGCTTTCCGGACTCGGTCGCCAGCAAGCCGTTGCCCCGCGAGATAAGCAGCAACAGCAAGGACACCATCATCACCGCCACGATGCCGACACCGGAAATCGGGCTGGCGGAGGAGCCGATCAGACCCGCCATGTAACCGCAAGCGGCGGCGATCAGAAAGCCGAAAACAAAAGCGAAGGCCACGCCGTAAGCCACCAGGCGCCACATCAGTCCGGCAGTCAAGCGCTCCTGGCTTAAAAACGCCCCGAAGGTCGCCGTCAAAATCGCGACCAGAATCAAGGTGACGACAATGATCCATTGCGACGGCATGTCGCGTTCGGTACGAGGAATGCCGACGCGCGCCGTTGTGCTGCTGATCGCCTTGAAGGAAGTTCTGACGCCGTCCATCATCGGTTTAAACAGCGTGCCGAGGGTCCAGATCGCCGCCACGCCGATCGTGCCCGCACCAAGAAAACGCACATCCCTGCTCCAAAGGCCGGTCGCATAGTCCGCCAAGCTCATGCCATCGGGAACACTATGCATGGAGGTCAATACCGGCACCGCAACGCCCCATGCAATCAGCAAGCCGAGCAACATCGCCATGCCGGCGACGATCCCGATCAGGTAGCCGGCGCCCAACAACGCCAGCGAAAACCCCATCGATAAACGCACTACCGCGGAGCCGGCGGAGAACCACAGATTGATGCCGTCGCCCAATACGCGCAAACCGCTGCCGGCAAAACCCACCACCGCGGAGACGATGGCGCCGGCCATGATGTCGGCCATGCCGGTGGCGCTGTTGGACTTGCTGGTGGATTCGCTGTTGGATTGGCCGTCATTCGCGGCAATAGCGCGATTGGCGCTCCCCACCCGCAAAATTTCCGCTGCAGCGACGCCTTCCGGATAGGGCAAATCGCCCTGCACTACCATCGCATGGCGCAACGGAATCGTAAACATCACGCCCAGCATGCCGCCGGCGGCGCAAATTCCCAGCGTTTGCCAAAACGGGAACCCTTGCCAATGCCCGATCATGACCAAGCCGGGCAGGATGAAAATAATCGCCGACAAGGTGCCGGCAGCCGAGGCCTGGGTTTGCACCATATTATTTTCAAGGATGTTGGCGTCTTTAAACATGCGCAACACCGACATCGAAATCACCGCGGCGGGCACCGCCGAAGAAAATGTCAGGCCGACTTTCAAACCCAGATACACATTGGAAGCGGTAAACACAACGGTAATCAAAGCCCCCAGAATCACGCCGCGCAGCGTTAATTCGGGGAGCGTCATCGCATCTGGAACACGATCAAATTTAACCATTGCACCACTTTCACTAAAAGATATTTACCGGCACACTCAGAACCACACGATGGACGTTACTGCTATTGTCCGAATACGTTTGCGGCGCTATATGATGCATGAATGAGCCGTAAGGCGCTGTCTTTTATGTTTTAAACACCCTTCTTCCAGATTCTTGGGGGAACGGCTGTCACATTGGCGCTTAGCGCCCGTTCGTTTAAAAGACTTCGGCCCGATGCTCGGAAGCACATTCACGGATGACATCGATCAATATCTGCATCGCCGGCGTCAGGGTGTTATTGGCTTGCATCATCAAGCCGGTGGGGCGTGCAGTGGAGCCGTCCGAGGTATCGTTGCTATCCAAGGGCAGCGATAATTTTGCAAGGAATCCATTCTCCACATCGTGCTTCACTACGCCCCACGGCACGAACCAGATCGCGTCGGTGTTGGCCGTGTAGCTGCGACCGAAAAATATCGAAAGGCTTTCGATAAAATCAGTGACCGGCCCCATACCTTGCGCGGTCGCAAAGGTATCGGCGGCATGGCGGTTAACCGATCCCTTGATCGGCAGAACAGCCGTATACAAACGCCAGTCGGACATTTTTGTGACAGGCGCGTTTAACAAGGGATGCTGAGGACGCACCACCATCACTAACGGATCAGCATATAAATATTCGAACGACAGCCCGACCATCTGTTCTGGATCGCAATGCCGGCACAGCACCAAATCGAATTTGCGGTCGCGCAGTTGTTCCATCAAATGGCTGGTGGTGCTGGTCAGAATGCTCGCTTGAATATTCGCCACCCTGCCACGAAACAATTGCATTACTTGTGTCACGAACGATGCCGCCAAAGTGGGCGTGGTGCCGATCCTGATCATCGGATCGGCCATATCGCCGGCGCGCATCATGGAATTGGTGCCCTGCTGTAATGCATTGACGCTTGCCTCGGCATGAACAAAGAAGATTTCACCTTCCCGGCTCAATACCGTTTCCTTGCGGCCCCGGTCGAATAAACGCACATCCAATATATCTTCCAGCTCCTTGATCGTTTTAGAAACAGCGGGCTGCGTTATGGATAGCGCCAGCGCTGCTTTTAGTAGACTGCGTTGACGGGCAACCACCAAAAAACATTGCAGATGCCGAAATTTAATACGTCCGTTAATCATTTTCATACTTAACTAATTGGTTATCTTTAATAACTTAAAGTATCAATATACTTATCTTTTGCCAGGCTCTATTGTTGCATGCAATGAATGTCATAAATGTCATTAACGGCGGATCTATTGTGTTTTTTGATTGGTATTTTTTGGTGCACTGCCGCACCAAAAGAAACGAAATGCAAAAAAACAGGGCAAAAATCCAGATCGCAAAAAATTGATTTTTGTATGTTTTACCCAGATTTTCATTAGATACCCAGTTTTACATATACATAACCAAATTCGCCATTTCAATAACGTAACTTGCGGACTGCTTCATAAATTTATAACGCGATTCCTACCGTCTCCATCGGAAAATCACAACTTGAGGAATGAATAAAATGAAATCGATACTCATGCGGCGCCTGGCTTCTGCGCGGTTGTTCAAATGGTCGCTGGCACCGCTGGTGCTGTCAGCGCTGGCCTTCAGCGCCGCTTCGGCACAGGCCGTCGAAACAATCAGTATGGCGGCCGTGGGTAAAGGCTCGGCATTGGAATGGCCTTTGTACATCGGCATCAGCAAAGGCTTCTTCGCCGAAAAAGGCATCAAGCTGGATATGATCACGGCGCCGTCTAGCGCATCGGTGCAGCAATGGCTGACGGCCGGCTCGGTCATGATCGGCACCGGCGGCCTGGCCGATCCGATCCGCGCCATCGATAAAGGCGCCAAGATATCGCTGCTGCGTATTGAAGCCCAATCGGCGCCATATGGGCTGATGGCCAAGCCCGGCATCAAGTCCATCGCCGCGCTGCGCGGCAAAACGATTTCGCTGGGCGGTCCCAAGGACATCACGCGCATTTATTTCGAGCGCATGGCTGTAACGCAGGGCATCAAACGCGGCGATTACGATCAGATTTATGCCGGCGCCACCGCCTCGCGCTTCGCGGCGCTGCAATCCGGCGTCGTGGACGCCGCGATTCTGACGCCGCCATTCAACTTCCGGGCCGAAGCCGCCAACTACACCAATCTTGGATATGCCGCGGATTATGTGAAGGATTTTCCCTTCACCGGTTATGCCGTCAACACCGATTGGGGCCGCAAAAACAAACCGCTGCTGCAAAATTTCCTCGCGGCCATCACACGTAGCGTCGATTGGTTTTCAGCCGACGCCAATCGAGAGGAAGCAATCGACATCATGACGGCAGCATCCTCCACGGATCGGCGCGATGTCGCCCTGACTTACGATTTGTTCCGGAAAATAAAAATCTATGACCGCAAAGGCGCGGTAGACGGCAGTTCCATCGGCAAGCTCGTGAAAGCCTTGAAGGACGTGGGCGATGTCGAAGGGTCGACCGATGTGGCCCGTTTCATGGATCCGGAATTGAGCACGCTTGCCTCGCAATCAAAATAAATAAACAAATAAACAAACAAGCGCGATTTGCCTACACAAAATCAGGAGTCCGATGTGATCGACGAATTTGAAAACCATTGCTGGAAGGATGTCGTACCGGCTGATATTCTGGCGCTGTACTCCCACTATAGCCGTGATGTTTTTGTAGGGCCGAATCCGGCCTTGCTGGCAATCGATCTATACGAGCTGGCCTATCAAGGCGGCTCGCTGCCGGTTGCCGAAGTATCTAAAACCTACCCGAGTTCTTGCGGCGAATACGCATGGAATGCGATTGCGCCGACCGAGCGCTTGTTCGGCGCCGCCCGCGCGGCCGGCCTGCCGGTGTTTTATTCGACCTCGGATACGCGGCCGGACAACGGCGGCAATATCAAGGCGACCAAAAGGCGTTCCGGCGCCGTCGATCCATCTGTTTATGCAATCCATCCGGCGTTCCAGCCGCAGCCGGGCGATGTCGTGATACCGAAAATGCGCGCCAGTGCATTCTTCGGCACGCCTTTGATTGCCCAGCTCACACAGCGCGGCGTGCAGACCGTCATTATCTGCGGCGAAAGTACTTCCGGCTGCGTACGCGCAACCGCAGTCGAAGCCTATTCCTACGGCTTGCACGTCGTGCTGGTCGAGGAATGCTGTTTCGATCGCAATATCCTGGCGCACAAATTCAATCTGTTCGATCTGCATCACAAGTATGCCGACGTACTCAATATCGACAATGTGGTCTCCCATCTGAATACTCACTACAAGAAAGGTTCGCTAACGTGAAGCCAAGTCCTTACGGCCCGTTCCCTTATTCACCGATCATCAGGCGCCCGCGCCTGGAATGGCCAGGCGGCGCTCGCGTTGCGCTGTGGGTTATTCCGAATATCGAATTTTTTTCCCTGGCCGACCGCATTCCAGGCACATCGGGCACCTTTGTACCTGACGTACCGAATTGGGCGGCGCGCGATTACGGCAACCGGGTCGGCATATTCCGGATGATGGAGGTACTCGATCGCCACGGCATTCGCGGCACGGTGGCGCTCAACAGCAATGTGTGCGCGCAGCATCCGGTCATCATCGAGGAAGGCCTGCGGCGCAACTGGGAATGGATGGGCCACAACGAAACCAATACCGTCCGTCTAAACGATCTAACGCCGCAAGAAGAAGCGCGCGTCATCCGCGATGCATTGAACACCATCGAGCAAGCTACCGGCGTGCGACCGGCCGGCTGGCTTGGCTCCGGCTTGCAGGAAACCTGGGGCACGCTCGATTTGCTGGCCGAACAAGGCTGTGAATATGTAGCCGACTGGACCAATGACGACCAGCCCTATCTGATGTCGCCGGAAAGCGGACGCAGCATGGTATCGCTGCCCTATAGCACGGAAATCAACGATAAGCCGGCATTCGAACACCGTTTCCGGACTGCCGCCGAATTCGGCGAAATGATACGGCGCCAGTTCGATGTGCTGTATCGCGAAGGCGCCGACTCCGGCCGCGTGATGGCGATCGCACTGCATCCCTATCTGACCGGACAGCCGCACCGCATCGACGCGCTCGACGAAGCGCTGGCCTATATCTGCCGGCACGAAGGCGTATGGCGCGCCACCGGCAGCGAAATTGCGCGGCATTTCCTGGCGCAGGACGCTGCACGTGAATCCGCACATGAGCCTGCTTGAAGAGAGAATGCCAATGACTACGCAAACATCGAGCAACAGCGCCGCCGGCACGGCCAAGGTTGAAATTGCAACGGCAGGCGTGCCGGCGCCCTCTCCTGCACAGCGCTCCGGCATCCGGCAGGCTTGCGCCGGCGTGTGGAAACACTGCGGCATCGGCATGCTGTCGGTAGCCGGCGGGCTCGCGCTGTGGGAAATCGTCAGCCGCCTGTTCGTGACGAATCCGCTGTTCCTGGCCGCGCCGTCGCAAATCTTCGTCGCGCTGGTGCAGCTCACGAAAAGCGGCCGTCTGGGCTATGACATCTGGGTCAGCACGGTCGAATTCGTTCTCGGCTATTGCATCGCTGCGCTGATCGGCATCGTATTGGGCCTCACCATGGCCAGCAGCGAGCGCGCCAAGCAAGCGCTGCAGCCGTGGGTATCCGGGCTGTATGCGACGCCGACCATTGCGCTCGGTCCGCTGTTTATCGTGTGGATGGGGATCGGTATCTGGTCGAAGGTGGTGGTGGTGGTTTTGCTGGTGCTGTTTCCGGTGGCCATCAATACCGAGGCCGGATTGCGCACCACCAGCGTACGGCTGATAGAAACCCTGCGCTGTTTCGGCGCGACGCCGCGCCAGATATTTTTCAAGCTATCGCTGCCTTCGGCAATGCCGTTCATTCTCGCCGGCCTGAAATTGGGCATCGGGCGCGGCCTGATCGGCGTGGTGGTGGCCGAGTTGTTCGGCTCCCGCGCGGGCTTGGGCCTGCTGATCAGCGAATCGGCGGACGCCTTCAACATGCCGAACCTGTTCGTGGGCGTCCTTATTTTTGCCGTCGCCGGCATTGCGATTATCGCCGCCTTTACCCAGCTTGAGCGCCGGCTGGTTCCATGGACCAAGGAATAGCGGCATGACCAAGAATAGGTTGATGGAGAATACGATTATGGAAAATACGATGACACAAAACGCAGGGCCGGCGCAGGCGGGCTCGTCAAACAAAATGGTGGTGTCGAACCTGACCAAGCGCTTCGGCAACCTTGAAGTCTTGAGCGAGATCAATACCGATATCGGCAATGGCGAATTCATCTCGTTCATCGGCCCGAGCGGCTGCGGCAAGACGACTTTCCTGCGCATCATTGCCGGTCTGGATCAAGCCAGCAGCGGTGAAGTCCGGCTCAACGGCCGGGCTGTGCGCGCACCCGGCGCCGACCGCGGCTTCGTGTTCCAGAACGACAATCTGCTGCCATGGCGCACGGTATTCGACAATGCCTTCCTGGGCCTGGAGATCGCCGGCCGCGTGGGAAATGCGGAACGGCGCAGGACACTCGATCTGCTCAAACTGGTCGGGCTTGCCGGATTCGAAGACTACTATCCGCGCCAATTATCCGGCGGCATGCGGCAACGCCTCAATCTTGCCCGCGCGCTTGCGGTCGACCCGGAAGTGCTGCTGATGGACGAGCCTTTTTCGGCCCTCGATGCGCAGACCCGCGAGATCATGCAGACCGAACTGATGCGGGTATGGGAACAAGGCCGCAAGACCGTTTTGTTCGTGACGCACCAGATCGATGAAGCGGTTTTTCTTTCCGACCGGATATTCGTATTCGCGCGCCGGCCGGGAAGAATTCAGGAAGTGGTGCATATCGATCTGCCGCGGCCACGGCCGCTGGATATCAAGCGCACGCCCAAGTTCGTCGCCTATGTCGATCACATCTGGCGGCTGATTGAACATGATGTGCGTGAATCGGTGCTGCATGAAAATGCATGAACGCGCCTGACGACATGGGCGCAGTCGCGCCCCCGTAGAAATAAACCGTAAGGCGCTGTAAGCAAGACCTCCCCCGTTGGCAAGAAAAATCCCACCCGGCTGCAATAGGGAGGTTGGCCTCGCTCGTCCTGAATTTTGTTTTTCCCGTAGTGCAAGCAAGCCGTAATGCGCAGTAAGCAACGCAGTAAAGCAGCGTAATAAAACACAGTAAAAAATTGTGTAGTCAATCCGAATCCAACCAAAGGGAGTGAAAATGATGTGCCTTTTTTCAGCAAGCCGCCCGTCCAGGGCGACGATGATCCGCAAGAGTACAGGCAGGATAGCCGCAGGCGGTGCAGTCGCATTAGTCGCATCGACGGCGTTTATGGCTGCGCCGTCCTACGCTCAAACATCCGTTACCGTTTATGGCTTGATCGATGCCGCCGTTGTCTACAACAACAAAGTGGCAACCGGCGCCACCACGACCGGCAGCAGCTTGGGCATTGCCTCCGGCACGCTGCAGGGTTCGCGCGTGGGCTTCAAGGGCACTGAAGATCTGGGCGGCGGATTGAAGGCGTTTTTTGTTGCAGAGGCAGGCTTCAATGTCGATACCGGCGCATCCGGCCAAGGCGGCGTACTGTTCGGCCGCACGTCCACTGTCGGGCTTGCCGGCAGTCTCGGCCAGGTCGCAGTCGGACGCCAGCCGGACTTCGCGTATACCAATCAAGCGATGTTCACCTCATCCAGTCCGGTCGGATTTTCCACCTTGGTCAACAGCGTGCACGCGATGAACCTCGACCGCACCGAAGGATCGCGCCTGAACAACTCGATCCGCTACGACACGCCGGCCACGCTGGGCGGCTTTAAAGGGAGCGCGATTTACGGCATGGGCGAACAGGCCGGCAATAATTCGGCCGGTCAATCCGCCGGCATTGCGGGCCAATACGCGGTCGGTCCGTTTACGGTCGGCTTAAGCTACTTTCAGGCAAAGGCGGCGGCGGCGGGCGGCGCAGTGGCGACGGTGCCGAGCAGCGATACCGGCACGGTGTGCGCCAATGTCGCCGGCCACGCCGGCGATACCTGCCTGAAGACGACGACGCTGGTTACCGGATATCAAGCAGGTCCGATGCTGCTCTATGCTTCGTGGTCCGGCGTCAAACAGCCGCTGGCCGGCGGCAGCGGCGGCAAAGTCCTGGGCGGCTCGGCCAACGAAAAAATCAATTTGTTCGATGTCGGCATGACATACAAGGTAAGCGGTGCATTGAAATTGCTGGCCAGCGTCGTGCAGGACCGGGCCTCCTTCACCAACGCCAGTTCGGGCCGCGTAATCCAATACAATCTGGGCGCCGATTATGTCTTGTCCAAGCGTACCGATCTTTATTCGCTGTTCGGGATGCAACAGACCTCCGATATGATTGCCCCGGGTATTTTCGGTGCGCCGGGCGCGGATAATTCGCAAAGCGTTTTCCTGGTGGGCATGCGGCATACGTTTTGATCATGGCAGGCGCAGGCCTGCGATCGATCGGAAGGAAGTCGGGATTGAATTTGAAAGAGCCTGCAATTTTAAACTGACGAACCGATGCAGGCTCTTTCGATACCGGCCCGCTTCCTCGCGTTTACCGGCTCGTCATGATCGCTTCGCGCCCCGGCAACGATTTGCGCTGTTGCCGGGAACCGTATAAGCGGCCCATCATCAGGACGCCGGCGGCCGCGCATAAGATCATCACTGCGGAACCATAGAAAATCTGTTCCGGCTGCCAGTGCGCATTTAACAAAAGCCCGACCACCGACGGACCGGCAATCCCCCCCAACCGCCCGACACCGAGCGCCCAACCTACTCCCGTAGAACGAATTTCCGCGGGATAAAAAACCGCAGCCAATGCAATCGAGCTTTTCTGGCCGCCGCTCACGCAAAATCCCGCCAGGAAGATCGCAGTCATTAATACCCACAGCGTAGATGAAAACGCGATACCGGCGAATGCGACGAATACGCCCCCGCACAGGTAAAGCACGCCGACCGTAATATACGGTCCGATGCGATCCATCGACGGGCCGACCACAAAGGCGGCCAGAATACCGCCTATCGTAGGCAAAGCCGTCAGCCAGACAATGGTATGCATTGGATATTTAAGCGTGGTCAGCATCGATGGCAACCAGCTTTGCATAAAATAAAATACCGCCAGATTGATAAAAAACACCAGCCATAAAAGCAAGGTGCCGCTAGTCCGGCCTTCTTTGAACAGACTTGAAATCGCGCCGCGTTTTGCATTGCCTTGCGCGTCGGCGAATACCGTATGGTCATCCACCGTCAGAGCGGGCGCGATACGGCGCAATACCGCCTTCAATTGCGTGAATCGCGCTTTGCTGCGCACCAGAAAAGCGAGCGACTCCGGCAGCGCGAACCAAAGCAGCACCGACAACGCAATCGGCGCCAGGCCGCCGGCCCAAAACAGAGAAGTCCAGCCGAAGCGCGGCAGCAGTTCGCCGGCTGCGAAGCTGGCCGCGACAAATCCCAGCGAGAATCCGCAGTAGATGGCCAACACAAAACTGGCCCGCAAGCGTTGCGGACTGTACTCTCCCGTCAGCGCAACCGCGCTCGGTGTGACGGCCCCCAGCCCCAGTCCGGTAAGAAAGCGCAAGGCGATCAGCTCCTGCACGTTGGTGACGAGCACAGTGGCCACGGTGAACAGGCCGAACAGGAAAGTAAACAGCACCATCATGCGCTTATGACCGAATTTGTCGGACGACGAAGAAAGGAAAAGATAGCCCACCATCAAGCCGATCAGGGTCGACGAGAAGACCGATCCCAGTATGCTGGGCGGGAGATGCCATTCTTTTGCAAGCAAGGGCATGATGTAACTGAGCGCTTGCGTGTCGAAACCGTCGATGAACAGGACTAGCCCGCATAAAATCACAATCCGATATTGAAAAGCGCCGACTTTGCGCTTTTCAATGAGATCCGAGACTCTTATTGAGTCGATATTCACTATGCTGTCTCCTTATAGTTGTTGGCGGGCCGACTCTGTCGAGCGAGTTCGCCATTCCTGCGCCGCACAGAATAAACAGCGACATCGATGGCCCCACGGAACGTTAATTCCAGCGCCTATAAGCGTCAAGAAAATCGACTACAATGTTCGCAAATCGAACATCCGGGATATTTCATGGAAACTAATGCAACGCCGCGCACAAGTGAAGAGAAAGAGTACGTCGCCGGCCTGGAAAAGGGCCTCGCCGTCATCGAAGCATTCGGCATCCAGAATAAAGCGCTGACGCTGAGCGAGGCGGCCGCGATCACCGGGCACTCGCGCGCTTCGGCGCGCCGGTCCTTATTGACATTGCAACGGCTGGGCTATGTGGAATGGGATGGGAAGTATTTCCATCTGGCGCCGAGAGTGCTGCGTTTGGGGCATGCCTATGTGACTTCCACCGCCCTGTCCAAGGTCGTGCAGCCTGTTCTCGAAGCGCTCAGCGAACACACCCACGAGTCCAGTTCGCTGGCGGTATTGGATGGCGCCGATGTTGTCTTTGTGGCGCGCACGTCGACCCGCCGCAGTTTGTCGAACGCACTCGGCCTGGGATCGCGCCTGCCGGCCTACTGCGCCGCAACCGGTCGCGTGCTGCTGGCTGCCCTGCCGGAAGACGAGGCGGAGCTGTTGCTCAAACGCATGAAACGCCATCCGTTGACGCCGCGTACCCGTACCGGCCTTCCGGACCTGCTGCAGTTGCTCGATGAGGTGCGGCGCCAGGGCTATGCCGTATGCAACGAGGAATTGGAACTGGGCATACGCTCGATCGCCGTACCGGTGCGCGACGCCGCGGGCCGGGTCGTTGCATCGATGAGCCTGGTGGGATCGACCTCGCGGCACTCGTTGGAAAATATGATAGACACCTTCCTGCCGCAACTCGAACGCGCACGCCGCACGCTCAGCATGATGCTGTGAGCGCAGCAACCTCCGGAACGAACACGTCGCAGAAGAATGCCTCGGACGGCAAGCCGCGCCGATTGACAAAATCTTCACGCGCGGCACTGATCATTGCCGGCACGCCGCAAGCATATACCTCGTATTCGGCGAGGGAGGGAAAATCCTCCATGACCGCGCGATGCACAAATCCCGTTCTTCCCTGCCAATTTTCTTCCGGCTCAGACAATACCGGAACGAATTTGAAATACGGATATTGCTGCGCCCATTTCAGCGCCTGATCAGCGAAATACAGATCTTTACTGCGCCTGCCCCCCCAATACAGCGTCATCGGCCTGGCAGTCTGCTTACGTTTAAAAGCGTCCTCCAGCATCGCCTTGATCGGTGCGAATCCGGTACCGCTGGCAACGAAGATAATCGGTTTTTCGGTCTCCTCGCGCAGATAAAAATCGCCGAACGCCAATTCCACTTTGACGATATCGCCCGTGGCCGGCCCCGCCTCCAGATAAGCCGAAAATTTGCCGCCGGCCAGATGGCGGACATGCAATTGCACGCCATCGTTTTGATGCGGCGGATTGGCCATCGAAAAGCTGCGCCGCGCCCCATCTTCCAGTAACACCTGCAGATATTGCCCGGCCTTGAATTTAACCCGTGTTCCCACCGGGAAACGCAGTTGCAGCAGGGATATGTCATCCGTCACGCGGGTCACGCGGTATATTTTTGCATCGATGATCTTCTGCGCATTCGGATCGAATCGCGCAATCGAACGCACGCCGATTTCAACATCGGAACAAGGTATGGCCTGGCAAAAAAGCGCCATGCCGGCGGCGCGCTCTTCTCTTGTCAGCCCTTCCGACGAATCCGGCATATCGGCGTTGCCGCTCAGGATTTTTCCTTTGCAACTGCCGCAAGCACCGGTACGGCAAGAGTATGGCAGTTGATATCCCGCGGCTTTGGCCGCTTCGAGTATGGTCGTTCCCGCCGGACAGTCGAACGTAATGTCGGGCTGATCCGACTGCGGCACATGTACTGTGTAAGTCATTTTTATCTCTTAGTTTTTGGCGGCGTGCAGCAAGGCAAGGGTTTCGATCACCGCCACCGGATCCGCCACACCTCGCCCCGCGATGTCGAATGCACTGCCGTGTCCGACACTGCTGAATAATATGCCGGCGCCTATCGTCAGCGCGCTGGCGCGCAAGGGGCTCAACAACTTGATCGGAATGTGTCCCTGATCGTGAAACATGGCGAGATACACATCATGCCGTCGCTGCCCGAGGAACAGATCCGCGCCGACCGGACCGTCGGCTGCGATGCCTAATGCGCGCAGGCGCTGCACGGCAGGTTTTGTGATGCGTTCGTCTTCATCGCCGAACAGCCCGTTTTCGCCGGCATGGGGATTGATGCCGAACATGCCGAGCGTCGCGTTCTCCAATCCCAGCCGCCTGCACGCCTCGATGGTAGCGACGCCGGCCTCCACCACCAGATCGGCGCTCATGCGGGCCAGCGCGTGTTGCACGCTTTCATGCAGGGTGACATGCGCGATGCGAAGGCCGGCTGCCGCCAGCATCAAAAAAACTTTGTTTTCCGGCGTTCCCGTCAATTGGGCAATCAATTGCGGATAACCGGAAAAGGCAATGCCGGCGCTATTGATGGCGGTTTCAGAATGCGGACAACCCACAATCGCCTTGACCTCGCCCGCTTGCGCCAACTGAACCGCCGCGCGCACATAAGCGACAGTGGCAAGACCTGCAGCCGGGTCGACCTGCCCCGGCTTGAAGGCTGCGGGAGCCAGTGCCTCAACCGGAAAATAGACGATCTCATTCTTCGCGTCGCCGCCTGTTTGCGCCAATGGCCGCAATGCAATCCCCGCGGCATGACGCCGCGCGTACTCCTGAATCACGAATGCGTCGCCGACGATGACCGCTTGCAAGTCGCTGCCGACCAAGCTGAGCGCCGCCTTGACCGCCAATTCCGGCCCGATACCGTTTGGATCGCCGATGGCAATGGCGATTTTGCTAGCGATGCTGTCGCGCTTTTCCATGGAGCCGGGCCTTAGATTGGAATCGCGAGCAGCGTATCGATGCTGCCGCTGTCGCACACGACAATACGTTCGGCGAACTTCAGATTTCCGCCAATATCGGCGGCAACCCGGTCCACATATTTACCGGTGGCGAACAGATCGGTTTTGCCGCCGCGCGTAATCCGGGCCAGCAGAAAAGGGCTCTCTACCGACAGGCCGTCCGGCACGCGCCCGATGATGGTCGGCATGCTGACAATATGGCGATACCAATGCCGTTCATAAATATTCGCTTCGCGCAGTGCTGTCACCCGATCTTGCAGCATGCGTTTGCTGTCGGCGTAAACCAGGCCGGCAGCCATGCCTTGCTGCACGTTTTCCGCAGTGGTGATTTTATACAGGCAATCGTCGAGGAAAAATTCCGGCCAGGATTCCAGCCGGTCTTCGTCGATGCACTTCGCATAGGCGGCGTTCAACACGTTCAATTGTTCGTATGTAATTTCCGTATTCATCACTAAAACCCCATATAAGTGCGATAGGCTTTCCAAAACCCCCGGACCGACGTTTCGGTAGCCCTGTAATTCACGCTTTCGGTACCGGCTCCGCCCATTTCCACAATGGCCTTTTCATCGGAGGCGCACGCCACGCCGCGTTGCACGAAGCCGCCCACCGCACCGTCTTCCATCGATACAAATCCGGCGGCGCCGATCAGGTTCGACTGCTTGAGCCGCATCTTCCGCAGTTCCGGGCTATCGTCGGCAAATCCGATATAAGTCCAGTTCAGCTCGGTGCTTTCCATCCCTTTCGGCAGCACCTGCCGTATCGCGAGGCAATTCTGAATCTGCTGTAATACGAAACCGGGAAATACCGACAAAATCTGCAACGTCACGCCGTCGTTGAATTCGTCTTTGCCATCCAGCATGCTGGGATCGGCCAGGACATAGCCGTCCTTGTCGGAGCGCAGTTTTTCGGTGTCGTATTCCGCGCTGGCCGCTTCGCTCTGATCGATGATCGAATAGCTGACGTGGTGCGCGCCGGTTTCGCTGACGATGACGCCGCCGCGCTGGGAAAGCCGGTTGATCCGGAACGTCGTAAAGAACACATGCAGCAAACTCGCGTGATACGAATCCTTGACGTTTTCGAAATACAATTTCCAGTTGTTGGGCAACACTTGCTTGAAGCGCCCGATAACCTCTACCGGCTTGCACAATACCCGCTCTATCCGGCTCAGGATTTCATCGCCCAGGTATTCTTCAATCGGCAGCACATCTTCAGCCATACTGGCGAAGATCAAGCCGCACACGAGCGCGGTACGCAGCTTCCTCGGCCCGTGCGCTTCCATGCAAAAAGAGTCCGCCATTCCGCCCTGGCCATTGACGCCGTTCTGGAACGCCACGCCTTTCAAATTGCCTTCCAGGTCATAGCGCCAGGCGTGATACACGCAGGTAAAATCCTCCGCATTGCCACCGTCTTCCAGGGCGATCAACGCACCGCGATGGGCGCAGCGGTTTTCAAATGCATAGATCTCGTCGTCCGCGCCGCGCACCACGATGACGGGCATCTCCCCGACCAGCGTGGTGCGGAAATCGCCTCTGTTCGGAATTTCCGCATCCAGACATAGATAATTCCAGGCCGGGCCTCCGAAAATTTTCTCCTGTTCGTTTTTATGAACGGTCTGGTTTTTATATACCCAGTACGGAATGCGTGTGACATCCTCCGGCCAATCGGGGATGGACGCCGGACGCATGTCGTGCAATGTGTTTGTGTTCATATCGATGTCACCTTGTATTTACCGTTATTCCGGGCTGAGATATTTTTCGACGCTATCGGAAATCGCGAAGCAAAGTGTATGGGGCGACGCTAAAGCCGGTCAACAAATTCGACTATTTTGTTCGCTTCCCGAACAAATAGCGAAACCCATTGAATACATGCCGGGCAGATGGACGGCATCTAACGGATTGCCGAACACCGAATACGCTATGCTTGGCAAACACAAGCTCATGCGGGAGTAACGTCAATGACTGTAACGCCTGCCCGCCCTCGTGACGAGGCCATCGCCGAGGTCAATCCTGCGGCGGACTCCTTCTGCCAGCGCAGCGCGCGCCCATGGGTGCTGGCGGCCACGATACTCGCCTCAAGCATGGTGTTTATCGACGGCACCGTGGTCAACGTGGCGCTTCCCGCCTTGCAGCGCGCATTCGGCGCCAGCGCTTCCGATGTGCAGTGGGTAGTCGAATCCTATGCCCTGTTCCTGGCAGCGCTGCTGCTGGTTGGCGGCACTGCAGGCGACCGGTTCGGGCGGCGGCGCGTGTTTGCCATCGGCGTCGTGTTATTTGCCGCCGCTTCCATCTGGTGCGGGATGACCGGCAGCGTCATGCAATTGATTTTTGCGCGGGCGGTACAGGGAATCGGCGGCGCCTTGCTGGTGCCCGGCAGCCTCGCGCTCATCAGTGCTTCGTTTCCCGAAAACGAACGCGGCAAGGCGATCGGCACCTGGTCCGGTTACACAGCCATCACCGCCGCGATCGGACCTGTGATCGGCGGATTTCTCATCGAACATGTTTCATGGCGCCTGGCGTTTCTGATCAACGTTCCGCTCGCCATACTGGTCATGCTTCTCACGTTCAGGTACGTGCCGGAAAGCCGCGACCAGCGCAGCGCGGGCAGCCTGGACTGGATCGGCGCCGTGCTGGCCAGTGTCGGTCTGGGATGCCTGGTCTACAGCTTGATTGAATCGTCGAACAAGGGATGGGGCGACGCAAGCGTCATTGCAACACTTGTTCTGGCTGTGCTGATGATCGCCATTTTTATTGGCGTCGAGCGCCGGCATCCCGCGCCGATGCTGCCGCTCGGTTTATTCCATTCCCGCGATTTCAGCGGGGCCAACTTGCTGACGCTCCTTCTTTATGCCGCGCTCGGCGGCAGCCTGTACTTTCTTCCACTCAATCTGATTCAGGTGCAAGGGTATTCCGCGGTCGCCGCCGGCGCTTCGTTGCTGCCCTTGGTGCTGCTGATGTTTTTCCTGTCGAGGTGGAGCGGCGGGCTGGTCGACCGCTACGGCGCCAAGCGGCCGCTGGTGATCGGCCCGACGATTGCAGCAGTCGGATTTGCCTCGTTTATGATTCCCGACGTGGGCGGCAGTTATTGGGCTACTTATTTTCCGGCGATGCTGATACTGGGATTGGGTATCTCGATCAGTGTCGCACCGCTCACCACGACGGTCATGAATACAGTCGATCAGAGCCTTGCCGGCGCGGCATCGGGCGTCAACAACGCCGTGTCGCGTACCGCTGCCCTGCTCGCCATTGCGGTCTTCGGGATTGTGATGAACCTGGCGTTCAACACCAGCCTGGACCGGCATCTCAACACTTTGGATATCGCGCCGGACAAGTTGCACGTGGTAGAAGCGCAGCGTGCCAAACTGGCGGCAATCGAGCTGCCGGCAACAGCGAGCGAACCGGAACAGGCCGCCCTGAAAAACGCAATCGGCCACGCATACGTATCGGGCTTCCGTTGGGTGATGCTGCTCTCCGCGTTATTGGCGTTGGGCAGCGCTTTGAGCGCCTGGTGTTTGATCGGCGTCCATTCCCAGAAAAGACAGGAACCCTGAATGTGTCGCGGAAAACGCCATAGACGCAAACATCTAATCCTTACTTGGCCCTTACTTGACATTTCCCTGTTGCTTGCACGCCGCATATGCATGATTTATATTCAGGTAATCGCCTGAAACGCCTTCACTACTATCGATCATGATAGATTGATTCCCCTAATCGGCAACGATTCAGCTTTCCATATCCCGGCAAGAAAGAGCGGGAATGGCATCAGCGGGGAGACGACCATTAATATCTCAAAAAAATCCGGCAGCACGCGGCAATCGATCGCCGCGGCTTTTCGCTTGATTATCTTGCCCGTGGCGGCGGCAACGGCGATTGCCGCCGGCATCGACTGGGTTTGGCCGATGCATGCGGCATTGCCGGCATTGTCAGCATTCATCGCCGCTCTGGCTTGCGCATTGCTGGTCATGCTTTTGCGGCGTCCGGCGACGGCGCACAAGATTTTTGCCGACAAGGTCAGCAGCGAAATCGATCACATCCTGATCAGCGCGGCGGAAACTTCCTATTTCGTCGATTCGATCCGCACCAAAGTCAAAACCGATCTGAGCGCGGCCAACGATATTGTCGAGGACGCCAAACAGAACGCAATCCGGATTGAACAGATCGCGGCCAACGCCGAACGGGCTTCGCAGGCTGTCGCGGACGTGCGCAAGCAAAGTGCAGCAGGCCGCGCCGAAGCCACGCTCAGTATTGAAAAAATCGGCCGCGCCCGCGAGGATGCGCAACTCGCGTCGGAAATGATGGCGGCATTGAAGGATAAATCGCGCCGTATTCACACGATCACCGAAGTCATCAGCGAAATCGCCGCACGCACCAATCTGCTGGCGTTGAATGCGGCGATTGAAGCGGCGCGCGCGGGCGAACACGGGCGCGGCTTCGCGGTGGTGGCCGGCGAAGTGCGGCAGCTCGCCCTGCGCACCAAGGAAGCCACCGACGATATCGGCGCCATGGTCAAGTCGATCAGCGCCGAGGCCGAACGCGCGGCCGGCGGCATGGAAGCGCTATCCCAAAAAGTAAGCGACGCGTCGGAACATGTCGATCAAGCCCACATTTATCTGCGCGACATCGAAAAAGCATCGGTCGAATCCGATCTCGAAGTTCAACAGATTGCAGAAGGGTCGCGCGACCATGTCGAGACCACCCGCAGGATCGCCGAAACGATCGTCGTGATCCGCGACGGCATGCTGGTAACCGACGTTGAATTGCCGCAGGTGGCGGCGGCCGCCCTGCTGCTGTCGGAACGCGCCGAAATCGTGTTCGATGCGCTGACCGAAAGCGATGTCGAAACGGCGCACGATGCGGTGCGCGCGATCGCCGAAAAGGCCGCGCACGATATCGGCCGATTGTTTGCCGCCGCCATCGCCAGCGGAAAAATCAGCACTGAGGCCTTGTTCGACCGGCATTACAAGCCGATTCCGCAAACCGCGCCGCCGAAACATACTTCCCGTTTCGATGCGTTCACCGACGAAGTATTGCCGGCGCTCCAGGAGCCGATACTGCAAAGCGCAAGCTATCTTTCGTATGCCGGCGCAGTCGATACCAACGGCTATTTTCCGACGCACAATTTGAAATACAGCCAGCCGCTGACCGGCGATTACGCCGTCGACCTGGTCAACAACCGGACCAAGCGGATTTTTACCGATCGCACCGGCCAGCGCTGCGGTTCGAATACCAAGCCGGTGCTGCTGCAAACCTATAAACGCGATACCGGCGAAGTGATGCACGATCTGTCGGTGCCGATTTATGTGAACGGCAAGCATTGGGGCGGCTTCCGCATCGGCTACCGCTCGGATTCGGGAATGGGGAAAACACCTTAGGATAAGGTGCGAATAAAAAAAAGCCGCGTTCAAAAAACGCGGCCTTTTTTATGCGATCGAACCTATGGAAAGTGCCGAAAGGCGTTCCTTTTTTTTCTGCGTCTTTCCGGGTTCATCAACTGCCTCCTTGTAGATAAGCACAGGCATGTTGCTGTGTGCCAGTACTTTCTGCGCTACGCTGCCAAGGATGATCTTGTCCAGGCCGGTTCTGCCATGCGAAGCCATGAAGATACCGTCGCAGCCGTGCTCCCTGGCGCATTTGAGAATACCCACATAGGGACTCACGCCGGTCAGGATGTAGGTTTCGCAGGCAACGCCTTCCTTGGCCGCCAGGCTGGCAATCTTTTCGACGGATTCGTGCGCCTGAACTTCCAGCGATTCGTCGATCGCGCCGATATCCACGCCGCCGCTCAGCGCGGTCATTGGAAGATATCCGTAACTTTCGACAACCGACATGCCGACGACCCTGCTGCCGTTGATTTTTGCGAAATCGATGGCTGCACCGATTGCCAAGTCCGAAAGTAGTGAGCCATCGGTGGCCAATAATATGGTCTTGAACATATTACCTCCCCAAAATAAGGATGATGATGTCTATCGTATGCCTATCGCCGCCAGACCGCCAGCGATGAATTGAACATCGGTTTTTGACACAATGTCTTGACGTAATTTAATACTTCAATAATAATTGAATCATTAAATCGTGAGGACTACATGGAAACGAAAGAAACAATCGCGGCGCTCGCCGCACTCGCCCAGGAATCACGTCTCGCCGTCTTTCGCCTGCTGGTCCAGATCGGTCCCGCAGGCATGGCGGCGAGCAAGATCGCCGAAGAAATTTCAGTGTCGCCGTCGGCCTTGTCATTCCATTTAAAAGAACTCACACATGCCCAATTGGTGAGCGCGCGCCATGAAGGCCGCTTCGTTATTTACGCGGCCAATTTCGACACCATCAACGGGCTGGTCGGTTTCTTGACCGAAAACTGCTGCGGTGGAAATGTTTGCTCTCCCGCTACTGTTTGCCGCCCGACCGAAAAATCCATTACCTAAACGTCTTGCCAATTTTGCTATTGAGCCAGATCAACTTCAGGGGAATCAGATGACTGCAAACCAGAACGACAAAACATATAACGTACTTTTCCTTTGCACCGGCAATTCCGCCCGCAGCATCATGGCCGAAGCGCTATTGAACACCATGGGCAAAGGCCGCTTTATTGCCTACAGCGCAGGCAGCCATCCAGGCGGAACCGTTAATCCGTTCGCGATCGAGCAGATCAAGCCGACCGGTTATTCATTGGAAAAACTGCGCAGCAAAAGCTGGGACGAGTTTGCGGTACCCGGCGCGCCAAAGATGGATTTCATTATTACGGTCTGCGACAACGCCGCCGGCGAAATATGCCCTATTTGGCCCGGCCAGCCTGTTTCAGCCCATTGGGGTTTCGAAGATCCGGCCGCGGCTATCGGAAGCGATGTCGAAAAACGGGCTGTCTTCTCCAAGATCGCGCGCCAGATCACGACACGCGTCAATATTTTCAGTAACTTGCCATTTCACACGCTGGAGAAGACAGCGATCAAACGTGAAATGGACATCATCGGGACCACGCAGGTCTGATCGCAAACTTAAGGATTCTCGCTGGTGTTTACTGCATTTACAATATTTGCGATCACGCTGACGTTCGTGATCTGGCAGCCGCGCGGCCTGGGGATAGGCTGGAGTGCATCGGTCGGCGCCTTGGTTGCCTTGCTGGCCGGCGTCATTCATGTATCCGACATTCCTGTCGTATGGCACATCGTATGGAATGCGACGACCACCTTCATCGCCATCATCATCTACAGCCTGATCCTGGATCGGGCCGGCTTCTTTGAATGGGCCGCTCTGCACGTCGCCCGCTGCGGCGGCGGCAGCGGGCGCAAATTGTTCGTGCTGCTGATCCTGTTGGGTGCGATCGTGTCGGCGCTTTTTGCCAACGACGGCACAGCGCTGATCCTCACGCCCATCGTAGTCGCCATGCTGCTGGCGCTGCGGTTTTCGCCGCAAGCCACGCTTGCCTTTGTCATGGCGGCCGGTTTCATCGCCGATACCGCCAGCGTTCCGTTGGTCGTGTCCAATCTGGTCAACATTGTCTCCGCGGATTATTTCAAAATCGGTTTTGCGCAATATGCATCGGTAATGCTGGTGGTTAACGTGGTTTCGGTCGGCATGACTTTGCTCGTATTGTTCTACTGGTTTCGGCGCGATATTCCAGCCGATTACGCTGTCGCCGAACTGAAGCGCCCTTCCGAGGCGATTCGCGACCGGGCGACGTTCATCGCGGGATGGTGGGTGCTCGGGCTCTTGCTGGCGGGATTTCTCTGGCTTGAGAACTTCGGCATCCCCATTAGCGCCGTCGCCACTGCCGGGGCGGCGATCCTGCTGGCGGTTGCGGCGAGAGGCCACGTGATCTCTACGCGTGAAGTCATCAAGAATGCGCCGTGGCAAGTCGTCTTTTTTTCCCTGGGAATGTATCTGGTGGTATATGGCCTGCGCAATGCGGGGCTGACCGGCTACCTCACGGAATTGCTCAATGTGTTTGCGCAACACGGCATCTGGGGCGCGGCGATCGGCACCGGCTTCCTGACGGCATTTCTTTCCTCGATCATGAACAACATGCCGACGGTATTGATCGGTGCATTGTCGATCGATGCATCCAGCGCGCATGGCGTTGTGCGCGAAGCGATGATCTACGCCAATGTCATCGGCAGCGATCTCGGTCCGAAAATCACGCCCATCGGCAGTCTTGCCACTTTGCTTTGGCTGCATGTACTTGCCGGGAAAAATATCAGAATATCGTGGGGCTATTATTTCCGGGTCGGCGCCATCCTGACCGTCCCCGTACTGTTCGTGACGCTGGCCGCGCTGGCGGTAACGCTTGGCGTAAAAGGTTTAATGTAACTAGTGGACCCGAAAGCTTATAGAGAGGGACGGCATGCCGCAAATTCTGCCTGAATTACCTAATCTCGATCCCGTGCATTTTCATATGCCGACCAGGGCCGACTTGCTGCCCGCCGCAGGCAGTTCGCATGCGCCGCGGTTTTTGCTGTTATATGGATCCGTACGCGAACGATCTTATAGTCGCTTGCTGACCATGGAGGCGGCCCGCTTATTGGAAGCGATGGGCGGTGAGGTCAAAATTTTCGATCCGCGCGGTTTGCCGTTGCCGGACGACACGCCGGATACGCATCCGAAAGTCCAGGAGCTGCGCGAACTGGCGCAATGGGCCGAAGGCATGGTGTGGACCTCGCCGGAACGCCACGGCGCGATGACCGGCATCATGAAGGCGCAGAT
Source organism: Herbaspirillum sp. (assembly GCA_036500325.1). Classification (GTDB taxonomy): domain Bacteria; phylum Pseudomonadota; class Gammaproteobacteria; order Burkholderiales; family Burkholderiaceae_D; genus Herbaspirillum. The sequence goes on from DASYCG010000067.1 coordinate 76,987, forward strand.
CGACTGGATTCCATTATCCATCGGCGCGGTGCGGCCGACACAAGGAAAAACCTTGGCCGTAATGGAAGTTTCCGGTGGCTCGCAGTCATTCAATGCGGTTAATCAAATGCGCATATTGGGCCGCTGGATGCGGATGATCACCATTCCAAATCAGTCGTCCGTGGCGAAGGCTTTTCTGGAATTCGATGAGGCCGGGCGCATGAAACCCTCTTCCTATTACGAACGTGTTGTCGATGTGATGGAAGAGCTTTACAAATTCACTTTGCTGACGAGAGATGTTTCGTCGTTTCTGGTAGATCGGTATAGCGAGCGCAGGGAAACGGCGGAAGAATTATCCAAGCGGGTGAATGTTCGCGCGATCTAAGAGGCTTGTGAAATCAAGGGCGTCAGGCGGGCTGTGGCGGGCTGTTGTGCGCAGTGAGGTAAAGGCGGAGGTGGCCGCAGGCCGCGGGGGACACGAACGGAGTACAACAGCCCGCCTGACGCCCTTGATTTCGCAACAAACTCCAAGGCAAGAAACACCTCAAGCCGGCTTGGTCTCTTCAAACCGGCGCGCCAGATCCTGGCGCAGTTGCTTGCGCAGGATGGCGCCTTCAAAGCGCCGTTTCTCTTCAACCGTGAACGGCCGCAAAGGCGGTACCGCCACCGGGCGGCGCTCGTTATCCACCGCCACCATCGTGAAAAAGCAGCTGTTCACATGGCGCACCACTTGCGTGCGGATATCTTCGGCGATCACCTTGATGCCGACTTCCATGGACGAGGTTCCCGTGTGATTCACACTGGCCAGGAAACTCACCAGTTCGCCGACATGAATCGGCTGGCGGAAGGTGACTTGATCGACGCTCAGCGTCACGACATATTGCGCTGCATAGCGGCTGGCGCAGGCATAGGCCACTTGA
>DASYCG010000068.1:0-7758 GCA_036500325.1 Herbaspirillum sp.
AACCTGCCGCTACAGTTCGCCTGACGGCCTTCATTTCGCAACGGTTTCTTATTGATGCGCTTTGATTAACGCCAACGCGCGATTGCAGACATTTTCCACCGTAAAGCCATACTCGCGCATCATCACCTCCGCATTCGCAGAGGCGCCGAAGCGTTCGATGGACAATACGTCGCCATGTTCGCCGACATAACGATGCCAGCCCTGTGCGATCCCGGCTTCGACCGCAAGCTTGGCGCCGCCCGGCGGCAATACGCTGTCGCGATAATCCGGCGTCTGTTCATCGAATAATTCCCAGCAGGGCATCGAGACAATCCGGGCGTCTATATCCTGTTTCAACAATTGTTCCCGTGCAGCGACGATCAGCGACACTTCCGAGCCGGTGGCAATCAATGTGATGGCCGGTTTGCCGTTGGCGGCATCCGCCAGGATATAGGCGCCGCGTTGTAAGCCGTCAGGGGTAGAAAATTCCCAGCGATCCAGCGTCGGCACGTTTTGCCTGGTCAGGACCAGCGCTACCGGCCGTTCGCTCGATGCGACAATGACGTGCCAGGCGCTGACGGTTTCGTTGGCATCGGCGGGGCGGATCACCAATAATTTCGGTATCGCGCGCAGGCTGGCCAACTGCTCGATCGGTTGGTGCGTCGGGCCGTCTTCGCCCAATGCGATGCTGTCGTGCGTAAATATATACAGCGTATGCAGGCCCATCAGCGCGGCAAGCCGTATTGCCGGACGCATGTATTCGGAGAACATCAGGAAGGTGGCGCCATACGGCACGGCGCCACCATGCGCGGACATGCCATTGAGAATCGCCGCCATCGCATGCTCGCGCACACCGAAATGTACGTTGCGGCCGGCGCGGCCCCAGGCGCCATTATCGGATTTTTGTGTGTCCGACGGCTCGCTGCCGTCCGCTTCGAACACGCCCATGCCGGTCAGCGAGGTAAATGTCGACGGATCCAGATCGGCCGAACCGCCGATCAGTGCGGGGAAATTTTTAGCGATGGCGTTGATGATCTTGCCCGATGCCACGCGGGTCGATATGCCTTTGGGATCTGCGGGGAATTCCGGGATCTCCTTATCCCAGCCGGCAGGAACCGAAGAGGGGCCGGTGCGCAGGCGCTGCCGAAATTCCCGGCACAGCTCGGGATATTGCTTTTCGTAGGCGGGAAAAAGATCCCACCAGGCAGCCTCGTTTTGTTCCGCTTCGTCGATCATCGCCAGAAAATGCGAACGCGCTGCGTCGGGCACAAAAAATGCCGGTTGTTCGGGCCAGCCTAGTTTGCGTTTGGTGAGCAATACATTTTCTGCGCCGAGCGGCGAGCCATGCGCTTCAAACGTATCTTGTTTGGGAGAGCCGAAACCGAGATGCGTGCGTACCAGGATCAACGACGGCCGCTTGGTTTCAGCCTGCGCCGCGGCCAGTGCGTGTTCGATCGCTTCCAGGTCGTTGCCGTTTTCTACCCATTGCGTATGCCAGCCGTAGGCTTCGAAACGCTGTGCGACGTTTTCGGTAAATGTGATGTCGGTACCGGCCGAGAGCGTGACTTCATTGGCATCGTATAAATAAATCAATTTCCCCAATTGAAGATGGCCGGCCAGCGACGCGGCTTCCGATGCCACGCCTTCCATCAGGTCGCCGTCGCTGACGAGGCCATAGGTGAAATGATCGACCATATTGTAGTCGTCGCGGTTATAGATGCCGGCCAGATTGGCCTCGGCGATCGCCATTCCCACGCCGTTGGCGAAGCCTTGCCCGAGCGGGCCGGTGGTCACTTCGACGCCGGGCGTCAGGCCGCGTTCCGGATGGCCGGGCGTGATACTGTCCCATTGGCGGAATTGCTGGAGCTGCGTCATCGGCAGTGCATAACCGGTCATGTGCAGCAGACTGTAAAGAAGGGCGGAACCGTGTCCGGCGGAAAGCACGAAGCGGTCGCGGTCGAACCACTGCGGATTGGCCGGATGATGTTTAAGAAAGCGCGTCCACAGCACGTAGGCCATGGGTGCTGCGCCCAAGGGCAGGCCGGGATGGCCGCTGTTGGCTTTTTGAACGGCATCGACTGAAAGAAAACGTAAAGTATTGACGCACAACTCGTCGATTTCAGTGAAAGGCAAACGTGAATGCATGGTCAGCTCCTAAGCTAAATTTGTCGCTGGAAACTGTTGACCCCCGGTCGGCACCTTTTGTTCAAGGCACATCAGGTATCTATTATTGAATCTATCTATCGTGGGCCGTTCTCCCAATGCAGGCTTGAATCGGCAGCAATGCCGCGCGCCCCAATCCGGCGCTGCGAGCGCCGTTCCAGCCGACCTCGGCGTCGGGCAGGTTGGCGTTATCCTTGAACGGCAGTTCCAGTGTCAGCGCCACGCATTTGAAGGTATGGCCGATATACTTCGAAGCCAGTTTCAACAGGCTTTCATTATATTTGCCCGACGAATAGCCGACCTTGTCCTGGAAGTCCGGACTGGCCAATTTATAGTGATCGATGAAGCGTTGCTGTTGTTGCGCTTGTCCTGCATCGAAGTTTTCCAGCATTTCGCTGCCCGCTACAAATACGTAGGGCAGCGCTTCGTCGCCGTGGACGTCTAAAAACAGATCGCAGCCGGTGTCGTGAATTTTCTGTCGGACCGCGAATACCTCGGGGCTGACGGCCAGGCTCGGCGTCATCCATTCACGGTTCAGATTGGCGCCCGCGGCATTGGTGCGCAAATGTCCGCGCACCGATCCGTCCGGATTCATGTTCGGCACAATGTAAAACACCGCTTCCTGCAGCAAGGTGCGCGCCAATGGATCGGCGCTGTCGAGCAATGCGTCGATCATGCCTTCTGCAAACCATTCGGCCATGGGTTCGCCCGGATGCTGGCGTGCGATGACCCAGACCTTTTTTTCCGCAGCAGGATTGCCGATTTGCAATAAATTCAAGTCGCGGCCGTCGATGGTATCGATCAGATGTTCGCTGCGCACCAGCGGCGATTGTTCGGCGCGCGCCAGCAGCGCCAGGTGGCGTTCCCAGGAATACGGTTCGAAATAGGCGTAATACACGCTATCGTATTCGGGAGTATGGCTGATCGTCATGACCTTGCCGTCGAAGGCGGTCGGAACCCGGAACCAGTTCTGGCGATCGTAGCTGGCGACTGCGCGGTAATTTTCCCAGCCGCGCGGATAGGTGGTTTCGCCCGCATTCGACAGGCGTATGGTGCACGCTTGGGCGCGGGCGCCTTGCAGCCGGAAATAAAACCATTGGGAAAAGTCGGCGGCGCTGTCTTTCGGGATGTGAAGTTCGATATTTTCGGCGCTGCCGGCCTGGATCGCGGTGATCGCGCCGGCATCGAAATTGCTGCTGATTTTGATTGGCATGGGGATTAAGGTTGGATGGAATGTAAAGGGCTTGGCAGCGATCGTCGATGATAATAATATTTCGCTGTCAAATAGGTCATAATCGCGTTCGCAGGCCTACAGAAGACATAGGGGAAGATTTTGAAAAAGAATACTATATGGCCTCAAATACGCCTGGCATGGTGGATCACCATCGGCGTGGCGGCTATTGTGATGGTGACGACATTGCTGCTGTTGGCCGTAGTCGATCAATTTGCACGCAATTATGCACGCCACGAGGCCGAAGTGCGGCTCAAGCAATTGGCCTGGCAAATGCGGGATGCGCTCGATCACACCATGAAGCAGCGCATCGTCGACATCAAAGATCTGTCGCAACGTGGCGCGCTGCGCAATTATGCCGATCCGGCCACCTTGCGCATTGCCCTCAATTTGGCCAAAAACGAATTTAACGATTATGCCTGGATCGGCATCACCGATTCCAACGGCAAGGTGGTTGCCGGCACGCAATCGGCGCTGGAAGGGCGCAGCGCAGCGCAGCGGCCCTGGTTTATCGGCGGTAAAAAAGATCTTTACGTCGGCAATTATCAGCCGATCATCATCAAGCAGACCTTGCCGTTTGCTGTGCAACCTTTGGGCTTCATCGATATTTCGACACCGATATTCGATCCGAAAGGCAACTACAAAGGGGTGCTCGGCGCGCATTTGAGCTGGAATTGGGCGCGCGACATCGCACATGATCTGCTTGATCCGGCCAATCAACGCTATAACGTCGATATTCTGGTGGTGCGCGACGATGGCATGGTGTTGCTCGGTCCTAAAGATCTGGAAGCAAAAAAAATCAAGACAGATAGCCTGGATCTGGCGCGCAAGGGGCAGTCCGGTTCGATTGTCGAACAATGGGGCGGCAGCGACGGCAAGCGTTACATCACCGGTTATGTGCGCACCGGCATGTGGACCGGCGAAGCGGGGATGAACTGGTCGATCCTGGTTCGCCAGTCTGAGCACGTTGCGTTGGCCGATATCCTGGTGTTGGAAAAACAGATGGTGATTGTCGCCATCATGGAAGCGCTGTTATTGGCGGTGTGCGCGGTTCTGCTGTCGTATAAGTTTGTAGCGCCCATGAATGCCTTGAGCAAGGCCATCGAATCGCGCAGCCCGGTTGAGGACGATTACGTTGCCAAGGGCTGGTCGTATTACGAATTCAACCGCTTGTCGACCGCAGTGGGCGCCATTCCCAAACATCAATTCGGCGCCGATAGCGAAATGTTCGAACAGCGGGTCGGCGATCGGGTGCATCAACTGCGCGATTTGATCGCAGGCTTGCCGGAAATGCAGCCGGGGATGCCGACGCCCGAGCATTATCGCAATCGGGATCTGTTTAAGTGAGGAAGGCGCGGATCGATTGAAGATGTCTTATTTGCTGGCTCTGTACAGATTGCATCCGCGGCTGTTGCTGGCCTTGCTGGCCGGTGTGATTGTCGGTTTTGCATCGTGGGCCGAAGGACTTGGAACGCGCGTTCTGATCGGCTGGAATGCGATGACCTGGCTGTACATGATCATGATTTGGGTCATGATGCTGCGTTCGGATGCCAGCGGTGTCGAGCGTCGTGCCGAAGTCGAGGACGAAGGCGCGTATCTGGTGCTGGCGACTATTTGCGTGGCCTCTACAGCGAGCCTGGTCGCGATTGTGTTCGAATTATCAGGGGCGCACGGGAGCGGCGATAAACTAGTGCGTTACGGTTTTACGGTGCTGACCCTGGTCGGTTCCTGGTTGTTGATCGGCACCGTGTTCACGATGCATTACGCGCGCATGTTTTATAACGCCGAAAAAGATGCACGTCCCTTGCGCTTTCCAGAGGATGTGGAATCCCCGCATTTCTGGGATTTTCTGTATTTTTCGTTCACCATTGCGGTGGCGGCGCAAACGTCGGATGTGATGGTGGTCACGCGGCCGATGCGCATGGTGGTGCTGGCGCAGTCGGTCATGAGTTATTTCTTCAACGCAGCCATTCTCGGGCTGTCGATCAATATCGCTGCGGGCTTGATTGCCTAAGCTGGCGGCTTCCGCCAGCCTATCCTCAATTTACGACTTATTTTCCGCAGCGCAACATCGATTTTGGTCGGATTCTGCGCAAAACGCTTGTTTTCCAAGCTACGCGGCATATACTCAAAATACAAAAAGAATAATGCATTAGTTGTGGATAACACGACAGGCTGCGACCAGCCTAAAACAGGCGTCATGCACGCCGCCGGGCAGCGATCCGACATGTGCCGAAGCGCCATAAGGAGACCATCATGACCAAGCTTTTCATGGACAATCTCGCATTATTTATCCCGATGGGTTTGGCTGGCCTGCTGCTGGTCAGTGAAGTCCACTGCGGCACGCGCGTGGTGAAAACCACGGTACGTACTTGCGGCGCCATAGTCGGTCTGCTGGCGGCGTTGTTCGTTGTTGAAGTATTGCCGTTGATGATTTGATCGCTGTTGCCGGGGGCTGGGTAGTCGCACGTGTCCTTTCGTTTCGGGCGGTGATTGCCTGTTCGATGAGGGATACGGCGGGCTGTTGTACTCCGTTCGTGTCATTCCGGCGGACTTCGTCCACCTCCCTTCTTTACCTCACTGCGCACAACATCCCGCCGTATCCCTGATCGAACAGGCACTTCGGCGCTTCTTCACATCTTGGTGCATGAGTCTCCTATTTACAATTTAAGCGCCGCCTTTGCGGCGCCGCTGTTGCTTTCGTATGTGATAATCGTCGCACTCGAATTTTGCGATTATTCACGACCGATGCGATTTTTCACTTCCCTCCGTTTGACCTCTCCGTTTTTGTTATTCATCGCCATTCTTTGCACCGCTTCGCAGGCTGCCGCTCAGGAGCCGCCGTCGGTTGTTGCCGATGCGCTCAAGCGTGCCGGCATCGCACGCGATACCGTCGGCATTTATGTGCAGGAAGCCGCGCCGAGGGGGAAACTGCTTGTCGCCAGCAACGTCAATACCGGCTTCAATCCAGCCTCGGTAATGAAATTGATTACCACCGATGCCGCACTGGAATTGTTGGGGCCGAGCTTCAGCTGGAAGACCCAGGCCTATATCGACGGGGCGCAAAACGGTGACGTGCTGAACGGCGATCTGATCTTCAAAGGCGGCGGCGATCCGAAACTGGTGATCGAAAATCTCTGGCTGTTCCTGCGCCAGATTCGTGCGCGCGGGGTGCGCGATATCCGCGGCAACGTGGTGATCGATCGCAGCATGTTTGCCCCAGAGTTTTACGATGCCGCCCAATTCGACGGCGATCCGCGCAAACCGTATAACGTCGGTCCCGACGCGCTGCTGCTGAATTACAAAACACTGGCGATCCGCTTTATCCCCGACACCGTGAACGGCTCGGTGAATGTCACGCTGGATCCGCCGATGGCCGATTTTCCGATTCATGCGCCTGCGCTCGGCCTGGGCGCTTGCAACGGCGATCAGTGGAAAGATCAGGTGATGGAAGCCTTCGATGAAAAATCGGCTAATTTCACCGGCGTCTATCCTGCGGCATGCGGCGAAAAGATCTGGTACATCCATCCCTACAAAATGACCGGCAACGAATATTTTGCCGATGTATTCCGGCAGATGTGGCGCGATCTCGGCGGAAACTTCGATGGCAAGGTAGTTGCCGGAACGGTACCGCCGACGGCGCGGTCCATCGCCGAATGGCAATCGGCAACTTTGCCGGAGATCATCCGCGATATCAATAAATTCAGTAACAACGTCATGGCGCGCCAGGTGCTGCTGACCATCGCGGCGACAGTCGGCGCGCCGGATTCGAACGCACCGGCCGACATCGCCACCGGCGGTCGTGTGATCCAGGAATGGCTGGCAGGCAAGGGCATTACGGCGCCGGAATTGGTCGTCGACAATGGCGCCGGCCTGTCGCGCATCGGGCGCGTGGCACCGGCCACGCTGGGCCGTATGTTGTTGTCGGCATTTCAATCGCCGACCATGCCCGAACTGATTTCATCGATGCCGCTGGTCGGCTACGACGGCACCATGCGCAGGCGTCTGAAAAACCAGGACGTGGCAGGGCAGGCGCACATCAAGACCGGCACCTTGAACAATGTGCGTGCAATCGCCGGTTATGTGCTGGCGTCTTCGGGAAAATATTATGTGGTGGTGTTCCTGATCAACGGCCCGAAGGCAATTGCCGGCCAGGCAGCCCAGGATGCCTTATTAGAGTGGGTATACGAACACGGTTGAATTAAGGCAAGGCTGATTAAGTGCCATGGGTGGCTTTTTTTTAGCGCCATGGGTGCCCTTTTTTTTAACGCGGCACGGGCCCTACCCCTCACCCAAATGAACGTCTTTTATGGATTTAAAGAAAGTTCGAAGTCGACTGATTTTCTTTAGTGTCATAAAAAATCGTTCATTTGGGTGAGGGGTAG
>DASYCG010000069.1:0-19837 GCA_036500325.1 Herbaspirillum sp.
CGGCCAGACCAACAAGCAGGTGGCGCGGGAACTCGGCATCAGCCCGAGCACCGTGCGCACGCATGTGGAAAAGGTGTTTCGCAAGCTTGAATGCACGACGCGGGCGGCAGCGACGTTGAAGGCGTTGACGTTGCGGTTGATCTGAAGGGAAGCGGAAGGCGAATCGCTATCTGCAAGGGGCGATATCAGATGTCCTTCGAACGCTTTCGCACGAATGCCACTTCAAGTCCGAATACATCGCCGATCTGATTCAAGGCATGCACAGTCGGATTCGCACTCCCGCCTTCCAGCGCCTTGACGCTTTTGACGTTCGGTCCACGGTGTTCCGCAAACTCTGGAATCGTGAGAAGAGACAGAGCGCGCATGCGTTTCACCGCTTCGGACAGGGACAGCTTTCTAAACACGATGTAACCGGTCATATCGGTCGGTCAAGACCAAGCTCACATACAAGTACACGACGCGTCAGGCGGACGACCTCAATTGGTAGTTGCGTGCGAGGCCGACGCGAGGGCGTCACCAGACAGAGCGTAGGCGAAAGCCCGGGAGCGGCAATTTTGTGAAAGAACAAGTCGCTGGAATCCGAAAGCGATCTTATGGCGTATTCGGGAATCATCGTATACCCCAGTCCCGTCGCCGCAAGATCGATCAGCGAGTCTACGGAATCGACTTCACAAATGATATTGAGGCCGGCGCCCATGCGAGCCATTGCGGCGTCGACCAAGGGCCGGATTGAATGCGGTGCGCTGGGCATGATGAATGGTAAGCCGACGAGATCGTCCAGTGTCACGCTCTCGCCATTCGGTTTCAGTGGCTTGGCGCCCACTACATAGACGGATTCCGTAGCCACCGGATCGATCGCAAGATGCGCAGAGACCGATGGGTTTCGCATGACGGCGAAATCCAGGTGCCCGGTCAGTAATTGTTCGTACAGACGGTCGGAAAGTCCGACGCCGATGCTAAGGAATGCATCCGGAAATTCTTTTGTGAAGCCCAAAACCAGCGATGGAATAAGGCGTTTGCCGATACCTGGAGTCAAACCTCCAACAATGCGCCCTTTGAAATTTGCGCCGTTGTCTTGTGCGGCCTCCATCAATGAGCCTGCCCCGCGCAGCACGCCACGTGCATGGTCAAGCAGACGGCGTCCTGCCGGAGTCAGTTGTGCGCCACGGCCGTTACGGTGAAACAAGCTGGTTCGTAATTCTACTTCCAACATGCGGATCCTTCTGCTTAGGGTGGGCTGCGTGATTTCCAGCAGCGCGGCGGCCTCACTGAAACTCCCATGTTCGGCTACTCGCACGAAACACTCTAGTTGTACTAATTCCATAGGAACGTCCTCATTCGGATATAGAAATATTGAATATCAGATTGTCTGGTTTCTATATTGTTGCACAACCGGACCTCACGCATACTTCCGTCAAAGAAAGCCAAAATAATCAATAGGAGACGGAATGCGCAAACAGACATTCTTTTTTGGCATGGCAATAGCCCTATTGCTTTGCGCCGCCGTGCCCGCCCAGGCGCAGTTATCCGGAAAGCCTTTGCGGCTGATCGTCGCTTATCCCCCAGGAGGTTCCCCCGACAGCCTCGCGCGGATACTCGCGCAACAGATGTCCGAGGACATGGGGCATCCTGTAGTGGTCGAGAATCGCCCCGGCGCTAACGGCGCCGTAGCCAATGCGGTCGTGAAGAATGCCGAGCCGGATGGATACACGCTGGTCATGATGAGTTCGGCAGCCTATTCCATTGGGCCAAACCTTCAAAAAAACATGCCGAATCCGGTGAAGGATTTCGCGCCCGTGGCATTGGCTGCAACATCTCCCATCTTTCTGGTCACGAATCCTGCGCAAGCCAAGACTTTCAATGAATTTATCGCGCTCGCGAAGGCGAAGCCGGGTCTTCCGTACGGATCGTCCGGCATCGGCACGGGGCATCACATTGCAATGGAACTACTAAAGGCCAAGGCAGGTATCGATCTGACTCATGTGCCCTATAAAGGCGTCGCTCAAACCGTACCGGCAGTGTTATCCGGAGAGATTGCCGCCACTTTCACCGGACTGAATGTGGTACTTCCTTTTGTCAAAAACGGCCGGCTGAAGATTCTTGCCGTGGCAACGAGCAAGCGTTCCGCCATGGCGCCTGACGTCCCTACCATTGCTGAATTAGGCATACCCGGCTACGACGTCAGCATCAGCCTCGGACTGCTAGCGCCGCTCAAGACGCCGCCGGAAATCGTGAAAAAAATGAATGCGGAAATTATCAAGGCGATCAATGCGCCGGGCGTGCGGGAGAAGCTGTTCCGCCTCGGTGTGGAGCCGGCCAGTTCCACACCTGAGCAGTTTGGCGAACTAATCGCCAAGGAGATTCAGGACTACAGCAAGCTGATCGCTCTTACGGGTGCCAAGCCGGAATGACGCGCGCCTCGTCTTAATGCATTGCACTTTAACCACCAGGAAAACAACATGGATTCGAAAAACAATCCCCGGCTGAACGCGGCCATGGGCGATCTGCGCCTGTTCATCAAGGAGGCGGAAGCTGCCGGCGAACTGGAAGTCATCCGCGAAGCAGACGCTCATATCGAAATAGGCACGCTGTTTGAGCTCAGCTACGAACAAAAGCATCCTCCAGTACTGCTGTTTGACGACATCAAAGGTTTCCCGGCGGGTTTCCGAGTGCTCTGCAACGTGCGCACCGCGCACTTCATTTCAGGTGAGCGCAATATCGAAGCTTTGAAAGCATACCGCCAAAGCCGCAAGGAAAAGCCGCAGCCGATACCGCCTTGCATCGTTGACTCGGGACCCGTGCTTGAGAACGTCTACCGGGGCTCGGAGGTGAATGTATTGAAGTTTCCGGCGCCAAAGTGGCATCAGGGAGACGGCGGTAATTACATCGGCACCGAGTGTATGGTGATCACCCGCGATCCTGATAGCGATTGGGTCAATTTTGGCACTTACCGCGTGATGGTCCAAGACGACAAGACATTGAGTGTCTTCATCGAACCCGGCAAGCATGGAGACGTGATCCGCAGGAAATATTGGTCGCGCGGGCTACCGTGTCCAATGGCAATTTCCGTCGGCCAGGCGCCAATACTGGGCATGACCGCGTCCAGCCCGGTGCGTCAAGGAGAATCGGAATACGCGGTGGCGGGGGGCGCCATCGGACGGGCAATCGATGTCGTTATCGCAGAGGATAGCGGGCTGCCGATTCCGGCCGATGCGGAAATCGTTTTCGATGGATTTATGCCATTGCCTGGGGACGTCTCGCTACCGGAAGGCCCTTTCGGAGAATGGCCCGGCTACTACGCCGCGCACGAACGTCCTGAACCGGTATTGCAGGTGAAGGCGATTTATCATCGTAACGACCCGATTATCACAGGCTGGCCGCCGACAAAGCCGACCAAGCCTGGTCAGGAAGTTTTCCTTTCCCGCCTCGCCGGCATCTGGGATGCACTCGAAGCAGCCGGGGTGCAGGAAGTACGCGGCGTGTGGAATCTTGCAGGCGGCGGCCATCGCTTCACGACGGTCATTTCGATCAAACAGTTACATTCCGGGCATGCGAAGATGGCCGGGCTGGTTGCCGCCGGTTGCAGCGCTGGGGCTTACATGACGCGCATGATCATCGTTGTCGATGAGGACATCGATGTCACCAATGCGGCAGAGGTCATCTGGGCGCTTGCCAGCCGCTGGGACCCGAAGACCCAGACAGATATCATCGACGGTTGCTGGACCGGGCATATCGATCCGCGTCTGCCGCCCGAGAAGCGAGAGAGCGGCGATATCGCCATGAGCCGGATTATCATGTACGCGGTGCGGCCGTATCACTGGAAGGACATATACCCCCGCATCAATGAGGTCAGCCTCGAGCATGCGGAGGAAGTGCGCGCGAAGTGGAAAGGTAAACTGAAATTTCTGCCGGACTAATCCTGGCATTATTCGAATCGCCGGGCATGGTAATAACAATAACGATTGAGGATTGGAGACGACATGAACAAGATGCTGGCAAAGGTTAATCTCGTTTTGGCATTGCTGCTGCTCAATTTTTCACCGTTACTCCATGCCCAGTCCAAGGATGAGTTGCCGGCAAGTGGCCCCGCGTTATATCAGGGAGCGGATCGCACTCAACGGCTGGTGGCTGCCGCCAAGCGGGAAGGCTCGCTCACGGTCTATACGTCCGTCAACAAGCTGCAACACGATAGCCCTATCATCAAGGCGTTTCAGCAGAAGTACGGCATCAAGGTAAACATATGGCGGGCCGGATCGGAGGTATTGCTCCAACGGGCAATATCCGAGGCGCGTGCCAAGCGTTACGAGGCCGACCTATTCACGTTCACTGGTTCCGGACTTGAATCCCTGCGACGCGAAAAACTTCTGCAAGAAGTGAAATCGCCGCTTTTCAATGATTTGATTCCGGCAGCATTGCCGTCGCATAGAGAATGGGTGGGTACTTATCTGCAAGTATTTGTGCAAGCCTACAACACAAATCTGATAAAGAAGAATGAACTGCCGCACTCCTATGCCGACCTGTTGGATCCAAAATGGAAAAACAAATTGGCGATCGAGTCGGAAGACTACGAATGGTTCTACAGTGTCGTCAAGGAAATGGGAGAAGAAAAAGGATTGCAATTCTTTCGCGATCTCATGGCCAAGAACAACGTCTCGGTTCGAACCGGCCATTCGCTGCTGACGAATCTGGTCGGGTCAGGTGAAGTGCCTCTTGCCTTAACGGTCTATCAGTACACTCCGGAACAACTGAAGCAGAAAGGCGTACCGATCGACTGGTTTGTCATTGAGCCAGCCATCGTTGGGGTGGTTGGAACCGGCGTCGCCCGGAATGCACCACATCCCAATGCCGCGATTCTGTTTTACGATTACCTCATGGGAGAAGAAGCGCAGAAGCTGTGGGGAGAGATGAGTTTTACTCCGGTCAATAAAAATGTTCCATCTCCCCTCAAAGGCACGGAGTTCAGATTGATAGACCCTACTGTGAGTGTCGATGAAGCCAGCAAGTGGAATGCTTTGTACAAGGACATCGTGCTGCAGAAGCGATAAGGAAATTTCCAATCCCGCCATGGAAAAGACCGTCTGATGCCTTCATACGTCGCGCTCTCAATTCAACAGTTATACGATGATAATCGTGAGTCGCTGGAACTCGGCTGGTTTGCGGGTTTTGCTGGCGCCGGGCGACTGATCTCCGGCGACGCCATATCCGCTGCCGACCAGATCGGCCATTTGAATCTTATCCATCCAGGCCGGATCCAAGTCTACGGCCATCAGGAAACCGAATACTACCAACGTCTGTCGCCTTCATCGCGTGCGCGCCAGACCGCCGAATTGATAGCGGGCGAGCCGCCGGCCTTCGTTCTTGCGCAAGGCTTGGCTGCGCCCGCGGACTTCCTGGAGCTTTGCGAAAAAAAGAATATTCCTTTGTTCTCGACCCCTTTGCCCGCTGCGCAAGTCGTCGATTACCTGCGGGTCTACCTGTCTAAGAAACTGGCACAGCAGATATCGATGCACGGCGTCTTCATGGATGTGCTTGGTATCGGCGTGTTGATCACCGGGGAGTCCGGTCTCGGCAAGAGCGAACTTGGGCTGGAATTGATTTCGCGGGGCCACGGCCTGGTCGCCGACGATGCGGTGGATTTCGCGCGCATTGCTCCGAATACGATCGAAGGGCGCGGTCCGCTTCTGCTGCAAAATCTGCTGGAGGTGCGTGGCTTGGGGCTGCTCGACATTAAGGCAATTTTCGGTGAAGCGGCAGTACGCCGAAAAATGCCCCTCAAGCTGACTGTGCATCTGGCACGCGGTATGTCGGAAGAAAATTACGAGAGGCTTCCGATCGGCGCCCAGTTCGAAGATGTGCTCGGCCTGCCGATCCGCAAAGTGATCATTCCCGTTGCGGCCGGCCGCAATATTGCGGTGCTGCTGGAAGCCGCCGTGCGCAATACTATTTTGCAAATGCGCGGCATCGATACGCTGCAGGAATTCATCGCACGCCAGCGTGAAGCGATGGACGAAAATTAGTCCTGGGCTTTCCGAAATTCGCGGCCGGTCAGGCGACTGAGGTCGCTTTCAATACAAAATCACATCAAAAATATTGAAATGCAATTTTTACCCTGATAGGGCCTGCTCCATATATGATTAAGACTCTGCGCCCGCTCTCACGTGATAGAGTTTTCATAATGAATATCAATACCTTCGATTTTAATTTGCTGCGCGTTTTCGATGCCGTTATGAGAGAGGGCAATATCACCGGCGCCGGAGCCCAGCTCGGTCTTACGCAATCGGCGATGAGCCATGCTGTCGAACGTCTGCGGCAAAAATTTGACGATCCGCTTTTTGTCCGGACCACGCGTGGCATGAAGCCGACGGCCTATGCGCAGACCTTGGCCGGCCCTGTCGCAGAAGCAATCCGCGCCATCAAAAGCACTCTGGAAATTGAAGTCAATTTCAACCCGGCGACTTCCGTGAGGAATTTCCACCTGCTGATGACGGACATTGCCGAGTTGATATTCTTGCCTAAGCTGATTCCTTATCTGAAAGAGGTCGCACCCGGCGTTACCATCGTTTCGACGCAAATGGAGCGGGTGCAATATCGCGATGCGTTGGAGCAAGGCGCCGCGGATTTGGCAATCGGGCAAATACCAAGCACGCATAAGGATTTTTATCAGCAGTTTTTATTCGATGAGCCGCTGGTTTGTACGATGCGGGAGGCGCACCCCGTGATCGGAAAACGCATTTCGATGACGCAATTCATGGATGCCGAACACATTTCCGTATCGGCCCCCGCCTTGGTCGACAGCCTGATAAAAAAGGCGCTTGGGAATCGTGCCGCCAAGCGCAAAATCGTCTTGCAGCTTCCTCATTATGCGGTGGTGCCTACGATCCTTGCAAAAACCGATTTCATTGCGGTCTTGCCGGTACATGTAGGCACAGTATTCGCACGTTTG
Source organism: Herbaspirillum sp. (assembly GCA_036500325.1). Classification (GTDB taxonomy): domain Bacteria; phylum Pseudomonadota; class Gammaproteobacteria; order Burkholderiales; family Burkholderiaceae_D; genus Herbaspirillum. Next base: position 6,944 of record DASYCG010000069.1, read on the forward strand.
GAAGACTTCAAGTCATTGCCCGTACCCTTCAAAGTCGCCCCGGTCAGGGTGACGCAATTCTGGCATCGCCGTTCGCATCATGATCCTGGGCATGCATGGTTGCGTTCCGTACTTGCGAAGCTGTTCATGCATTGACTGCATGCATCTTCGAAGCGACTCAACTTGCTTCGTATCGCTCCCAGGTGTACTGAGCGCGGAAGTTCAATTCTCTCTCTGCTTTGCTTGAATCTATTCCGCTCCAGTTTCCCTTCTCCTGGTTCCTGATGTCTCGCAGGCCTGGCAGGAAACGTTGTATCAATTCGGCAGTGTTTTCGCGCATGTTGCTGCTGGGCGCGGCAATATTGAATATCTGATGGCCGTCGAACGAAGCCTCCATCGCAAGTCGGCAGGATAGTGCTGCATCGCGCACATCGATATAACTCCAGAAGCCCGGCCTCCGGAATGCAGGATCGGCCATCAGGCGTCGTATGCGTTCAAATGCCGGATCGTAATTGACGCCGGGAAGCCGCAAGCTGGCGATACTCATTCCGTCGCGGCGTACGAATGAATCCGCAATGGTCTCTCCTACCATCTTGGACAGGCCGTATGCGTCAACCGGCCGGCAGGGATGCTTCTCATCCAACGGCAAGTAATCGGGCGTTTCTCCGTAGAGTCCATACAGATAGCCGTAGGAAGCGATACTTGACGCGATGACAACGCGCTTGATCCGATAATCCGACGCCACCTTGAGAACGTTGTAAGTCATGCACGTGTTCTCGTTGAAGGTATTGCAATCGGTCGTCAGATTGGGGGCGATGTGTGCGGCAAGATGAATGATTGCCGACGCGTTAGCGCAGGCTTCATACAAACTACCGACATTCAAGAGATCGACCGTCCAGGACGGCCGAAATCCCTGGGGATGTGGCTTACGGTCGAGACAAAGGACTTCGTGGCCATGGGCAATCAATTCGGAAATGACTGCTTGGCCAAGCTGTCCGCTTCCACCTGTAACGACAACTTTCATCTATGTGCCCCCAGCATGCGTTTTTTGGTATCGCTTGGTTGTTATACGAGCTTGATATGGATCGTCTTGGTTTCGGTATAGCCGAGCAATTCTTCCAATCCTTCTTCGCGACCAAGACCGCTGTTCTTGAAACCGCCGAATGATGTCCCATAGAAGTGATTGGAGGCGCCGTTGATCCATACGTAGCCTGATTTGACGCTTCGGGCCATGCGCAGCGCCGTTTTGATATCGTTGGTCCAGATCGATGCGGTCAACCCATAGTCGGTGCCGTTTGCGATGGCTAGGGCTTCCGCTTCGTCGCGCCAACTGAATACAGACAGTACCGGCCCGAATATCTCTTCCTGTGCGATACGCATATTGGGTTTTACACCCGCGAATACGGTCGGCTGTAGCCAATATCCGCGTTCGAATTGCTTACCGCTCGGGCGCTTGCCTCCGAACCGCAATTCCGCACCGTCGTTGATACCGGCCTGCACCATGGAGCACACGCGTTCGTAGTGACGCTTTGAATTTAGTGGTCCCATCTGAGTGTTCGGATCGAGAGGATCGCCTTGCCGCAATTCCGCTACGCGTTCGACGATGCGTTTCAGCACGGGTTCATACAACGATTCATGCAGCAGCAGACGGCTAGTCGACCCGCACGATTGACCGGACCAGGCAAAGTTCATGGCGTTGACGGCAACTTCCGCAATTTTCTCAGGATCCATGTCGGCAAAGGCAATCAGCGGATTTTTACCTCCCAACTCCAGCGTGATGGCCTTGACGCCGGTTTCTGCGGCCGCTCGTTGAATGGCCATCCCGGTGGGTACCGATCCTGTAAATGCAATGCGTTTTACGATCGGATGACGCACCAATGCATCGCCGGCGGCGCCTTCGCCGGTGACGATGTTGACGACACCTGCCGGGAGGACATCACGGCAGATCTCGGCCAGGATATGTGCCGACAATGGACTTTGTTCCGGCGGTTTCAAGACCACGGAATTGCCTGCCATCAACGGCGCGGCAATGGCGTGTGCTGCGAATTTGATCGGATGATTAAACGGCACGATGCGACCGACGACACCATACGGCTCCCGGACGCTGACGTGCAGATGGTCTGCGCTGGCAGGAATGGATTCGCCCTTCAACTCCGTACCTAATCCTGCAAAAAATTCCATGGCATGCGCCGCATGCTCCACGTCGCCTTTCATCTTGGCAATGGTATTGCCGGTATCCATGACTTCCAGCTTCAAGACTTCATCCGCACGTTCGCGCAGCGCATGTGCGATTTTGGTGACGTATGTGGCGCGAGCGGCCGGTGTGAGCGCTCCCCAAGCCGGTTGCGCCCGTTCCGCAGCGGCTACTGCGCGATGCACGTCCGCAGCGCTGGCCGACGGGATATATCCGATAACGTCTTCACTGGCTGGATTGACACATTCAAGCCAGTTGCCTGACTCGCTGGTTACCAGCTCGCCGTCAATGAGCATGCGGCCGTTTCGTTCTCCGCTATTTTTGCTTTGCATGTTTTACAGTCCGTATAAAAGGAAAGGATGTCTCTTGGGCGAGCGGTCTACTTCTTTACAGAATATTTCTGCTGAAGCGTCGCCCAACGCAGGCCGCATTCACGGGAAGCGGCTAGATATTGCTCTGGAAGATCGTCGTAGGGAGGGCGGATCGGACCTGCGTTGCAATAGCCGGCTGCGGTAATACGTGTTTTCTCAACCTGGATGTTGTACAGGGCGAAGATTTCCGGATCTTTGAAGACAGGTGAAAGCGGCTCGTTCGCCCACGCGATAGCCTCGGCCATGCTTTTGACCTGCTCCGTGTCGTTGGCCGCGATTGACTTCATCAGACTGATCAGCGGTGCGGGCGCCATTGCTGCCGCGGTGGCCCAGCAGGCAGTTGTTGTTTCGGGAGACGTAGCGAAAAAATGATCGACGGTCATTTCATTCGGCATGATGTTGATTTTGCCTTTGGTCGCCTGAACGAGTTCGAGCAGCTTCTTCGGCCGTGAGAGTTTCGCAGCAACGACGGTTGGCGCTTCGCGTAATAACGCTTCCCAAAATTCAAAAGGAAAGTCATAACGAAATGCGCGGGCGTTGGCGTATACCATCACTGCAATGTCGGGGAAGCTCTCTGACATTGCCCTATAGAATTCGACCGCTGTCTTTGTGGTCAAGGGTTGCCACATAGGAAGACCGAGCAACGTGCCATCGGCGCCGCATTCGCGAATGAATTTCATGCGGCTTGCGACTTCGTGTCCGCCGAGAGCTGTGGTGCCAACGAATGTCGGGACGCGTCGCTTGACGGTTTCTGTTACGCAACGGGTAAAGGCTTCGAAATCGGGGCGGGAAAGAGTGGCGCATTCTCCGGTGGTGCCGAGCACGATCAGACCGGAAGCACCCTCATCAAGCAGCTTGCTGACGACACGTTCGGTTTCGTCCAGATCAACAGTATTGACCGCATCCAGTTTGTTCGCATCAGGTTTTGCCGGCGTAGGCAAAATCGCATATAGACCGTTTATTTCGTTGGCAGTGATCATTATTTTCCTTGTTGCGCTGCTTGCTTGTCGTAATGCGTGACGCGTTGCCTGTTGACCATGATGGCCTTGCTGGTTTTGCGTTTGAATTTCCATATACCATCAACGCGAACCAATTGATCGCGATGCCGCAATATGCCGAGAGGAAGAACAACTTCTGCAGGTCCCGTCGACGGCGCCCAGCCTTCATGGCGGTACAGGGTGATGTACTGCGTAGTTTCGGCATGGTCCGCATCGATCAGGTCAATGCAGACATTGGTGACGAGGTGTGCGGTCAGCCAGTCGTCGCGTTCACGCATGGTTTCCCTGATCATTGCCTTACCCACCAGCTCTGCTCCCAAACGAACCCAAACGCCATCTTCATCAATGATTTCGACTAAATCCTCGTATCGTTTTTCGTCCAGATAGCGATAAAACTTCAACACCAGTTGTGTGCAGTCCCACTCCGCCTTGCGCGCTTCGTCTCGATTGATCATTATTTTTTATCCGTGGAAGTATGGTTAAAAACAGGATTGCCGTCGGCATCTCGAATCAGGCCTTGTCCGTTTTCCGATGAAGGCATGTTTGCAGCGCTCAGGACGATGTCGTCGACGTGTGCGAATCCCTTGTAGGTATCGACCTTGATGACGTTATCGCTGTCCACCGCAACAGTTTTTGGCGCCCCGCCTTTTGCCATGCTGTCGAGCGAACGGCGCCAGATCCTGCGCAGCAAGGCAACGCCGACATCCGAGGTCCCCAGGAACTCTTCTTCCCGAGGCGGGATTGCTCCTTGCGATTCCTGTATCACCAGGTCTTCCAGCGGCGGGAGACCTTCCCATGCGGGATATTTGCGATTGTCGTAGTCTTTTTTCTGGCCGGAACCCGTGACGCCTTCAGCCAAGCCGCGGCTGACATCGCTACTGCGAGGGAAGAACGTGCTGCGGAAGTTGCCCGGGCGCACCAGGGTGTAACGGAAAATCTCGAAATGCTCATCATCGATGATGCGTAGCATGCCGCCGGATTCGCGCCTGTCGTTGGTGAAATCGGGAGGGAGCCCTGCGGATATCCCACCGAAGCGCCAGTAACCCGGCAAAGCGATGCTCCAGGTATTGACGAATTTCTTCTTTGGGTCGGCGGTGTCGTGGACCAGTACGCATTTCATGCCGAAATCGGTTTCGAACACCTGGTGTTTGATGTCTTGCCATTTGGTATTGACGGACATATCGCAATACGGTGCGATTTCATCCGGCACAGTGCCAGGCGAAAGCAAATGCAGCACGTAGATGTGCCCCATGTCGGCGAAATTCTCAAGGAAGTTCAAGTAGCTGTATTTGCGGAAATCGCCGCGTTCAATGACCAGTTCGCCATCGGTGCGATTCAAGATATCGATTTTTGGCAATGGCGGAGGATTTTCCAGATCCTTGCCCATATAGCACCAGACAATATCGGCCCATTCCTGAACCGGGTACCAGGTATGACGGACTTCCTCTTTCATTTTGCTGTCAGCCGGCTCCAACGGCATGTCGACGCAGCGGCCACGGCCGTTGAATGTCCAGCCATGATAGGAACAGGACAGCCCTTCCGGTTTGATTTGGCCATACTCGAGGGACGCGCATCGATGAGGGCATTGCGCGCCGACCAGGTTGACCGAACCATCGCGGCCGCGAAAGGCAACCAGGTCTTCTCCCAGCATGCGGACAGGGTAAGGAATGTCCTGCAGATCTTTTGACAAACACAAAGGATGCCAATAATGCCGAAGCATGTCGCCGGCAGGCGTTCCACGTCCCGTCTTGGGGAATTCTCGCAGAAACGAGGTATAGGTTTCGCTGCGAGTTCGTTGAGGCATGTCCATCTTTGTCCCTTTTCGTTCAGTACTTGGTGTACAACGCACGCAACCTGCAAGCTGAGCGATGACAACCGGTCCGGTATTGAACGAAGGAGGTTATCGATGAGGTCTTAATTTGTCTAATTAATAGTTGGCATACGACAAATGCAGATCATGCATATTTGATTTGATATCTAAATCTGATGCTTGCGGCTCGGTGCACTCGTTTGTTGACTGTGACGTCGGATGTAATCGGGATCGCATTTATGCTGCGTTGCACATCGCATTTGCGATAACGTATTGAGGAGATGGGTATAGAGGGAACTTGCGGAACGCTTGTTGCACTGCATTTTTTTGAATCGGCTTATTCAACGTTATTGAGAAGCCGGACAATATGGCGACAGTGAGAAAAGAAATTTGCTGAATTAATAATTGACATATGGCGAATGCATAAACTTCATGTCGGATTGAAAATAGGTATGGTTTAATCTCCTTGAAATTCTGACCACTGACCTCGTATGACGCGAGGTGCTATCCGAATTTTTTGACGCAATTCAAGTGCTCATCACCATACCTGGATTCTTTAACCGGGATGGGTGCCAGAGAGATAAAAAAATAAAGGAGACCAGGTGAAATATTCACTTCAATATCGTGCCGCCGATTTATTTGCAAAATCGAATACCTCGCCCAAATCCCATGGAAAGGCTGTAGCAGGGCTGGTAGCTGCGTTGGCATCCGCCCTGACATTATCGGCCGCGCCGGCCATGGCGGCAGATGCCTATGTAATCAATTCCATTCTGCCGTTGAGCGGTGGCGCTTCTTTCCTGGGCAAGGGCGAGATGCGGGCTCTCGAGATCGTCGAGAAGACGGTCAATGCGCAAGGCGGAATCCGTGGGCAAAAGATTCACTTTGAAGTGAACGACGATCAATCGAGCCCTCAACAGGCGGTTCAGATCGCGAGTCGGCTTGTCGCGCAAAAGGCGCCGGTGATCGTTGGACCTTCTACTGTAGGTGAATGCAATGCGATCGCGCCTTTGCTTCGGAATAACACCGTGCTTTATTGTGCCTCGCCTGGTATTCATCCAGAAAAGGGCGCATACGTTTACACCTCATATGTCTCAACCAAGGATTTGATTGCCGCAACCGTTCGCTATTTGCGCTTGCGTGGATGGACAAAGATTGCGATGCTCACCAGTACCGATGCGTCGGGACAGGATGCCGCGGCCGGAATCAAAGATGCGCTGAAAAGCCCTGAAAACAAAGACGTAACGCTGGTGGCTGAAGCCACATTTACCCCGAGCAACGTCAGCGTCTCCGCGCAGCTCGAACAGATCAAGGCAGCCAATCCGCAGGCGCTGATCGCCTGGACGGTAGGCGCTCCAATGACTGTCGCGCTCAAAGCGATTGTCCAGGCAGGACTGAATGTGCCGGTAGCGACCAGCGGCGGCAATATGACGTATGCGCAAATGGCTGAATACGCATCCTTCCTGCCCAAGGAACTGTACATCGGTTCGTCTGAATGGCCGCCTCACGCCGGCGTGATTGCATTGGCGCCGGAAGTCGAGGCGCGTCAAAAGATATTCTATGACGCCTATGCCGCTGCGGGACTCGCACCGGAAGGTCCATCCACATATATCTGGGATTTGGCAATGATTGTCGTGGATGCTCTGCGTGCCTTAGGAACAAACGCTACGGCCAAGGATATCCATAATTACATTTCTTCTTTGAAGAGCTATCCCGGCGTGAACGGCATTTATGACTTCACCAAGGAACCACAGCGCGGCCTGGGCGAGACTGCCGCGGTGATGACCCTCTGGGATCCGGTCAAGAAGGCTTGGAAGATTGTTAGCAAGCCACGCGGTGAGCCGCTCCAATAAAAGTGGCGTTCGACGGTGGCGGTGCAAATGTGCCTCCACCGTATAAATAGGAGCCTGTCAGTGGATAATGTGATTCAAATTCTTGTTAGCGGTCTGTTTGTCGGAAGCATCTTTGCGATGCTGGCGCTTAGTTTTTCCCTGGTGTTTCGTGTCACCGGTGTTATCAATTTGGCGCAAGGCGCATTTTGTGTACTGGCAGCGCTGGCGGGCTACTCCCTGCATGTTACGTTTGGTTGGTCGCTATTGGCATCGTCCATTTTCGCCGTCGTCGGAACAAGTTTGTTAGGTGCATTATTGGGCGCCACAATATTTGTGCGCGCCATGGCCAGACTGTCGAACACCAATATTTTGATGTTGGGTGCCGGGCTGATGACTTTTATCGAAGGTGCTATCTTCGTCGTCTGGGATAGTCAACCTTATGCGCCGCCGCCGTTTTCGGGAGAAGAGCCGATCACGGTCTTCGGCATCAGGATCGTTACTCAAGGGATATGGATTGCGGGCATCATTTCGTTGCTGGTATTGGCAATGTGGTTCTTGATGTCGCGTACTACCTTGGGCCGTACTTTGCGTGCCTGTTCGGAAAATCCGGTTGCGGCCAGACTCATGGGCGTGAATGTGCGGGCTATGTCGATCATTAGCTTCGGCCTGTCGGCATTTATTGCAGCAGTCGGCGGCGTTACGGTCGCTCCGATCATGTCTGTTCAATTCGATACGCCTACGGCTTTTGCGGTACTCGCCTTTATTGCCATGACCATTGGCGGTGTCGGCAGTTTTGTCGGCGCCGTTGTCGGTGGACTGATCATAGGAGTAGTTGGTCAGATTGGTGCAGCATACTTTTCCTCTCTTTTCAGCAATGGGATTGTCATGGCGTTACTGCTTGGCGTTCTTATTTTTCGGCCTGACGGCTTGTTTCAACGTGGCGGTAAAAAACGGGATGACGTCCGGCAAGATGTGCGCGCGCATGCCAGAGTAATACGGTTGACCGAACGCAACGGCTGGAGCCTGGCTGCCATCGGTTTGGCGATCGTATTGTTGTTGCCGATGATGATTCCGGACTCGCAAGCCGGGTTGCTCAATACCTTCGTTATTACCGGCATCCTGTTTATTGCAGTGATGGGCCTAGATGTGTTGATGGGCTATACCGGTCAGGTCAATCTCGGACAGGCCGGATTCATGGCTATCGGCGGTTATGCCTCCGCAAAGCTGGCATCGGCTTATGGCATGTCGCCGCTGGCCTCACTCGGCGCAGCCATTGCCTTGGCGCTGGTTTGTGCACTGGTGCTGGCTTTAATCACAATGAAGTTGCGCGGGCTTTACTTGGCGCTGGCCACATTGGCATTTGGTCTACTGATCGATTCCCTCGTCAATGGGCTAGTCGACTTTACCGGTGGCCCATCCGGCTTGGTTGGCATTCCTCCATTTGCCATCGGCGACTATGTGTTCGATTCGCAAATGGCGATGTATTACTTCCTTGTCGCTCTGATTGCCGTGCTTTTGGTGGTGTTGACGGGACTTCTTCGGTCCGGATTCGGGCGAGCCTTGCAAGCCATCAGGACGGATCAGATCGCCGCAAGTGCGTTAGGTATCAATGTGCCGGTACATAAAGCCGTGGCGTTTCTCATCAGTGCAGGTTTGGGAGCGCTTTCGGGTAGCTTGTATGCTTTCAATATTCAGTATCTGTCACCAGAAATGGTCGGCATGTGGCTATCGCTGGGGTTGGTGACGATGTTGATCGTCGGCGGCGAAGGCACGCTCGTTGGCGGCCTGTTTGGCGTGGCGGTGTTGACCATCCTGCCAAACCTGTTCAAGCCATTGGCGCATTACATGATGCTGGCAACCGGTGCTGTCCTGATCCTGACATTTCTTTATTTCCCGGCCGGTATTTACGGCACATTCGCTCGGATTTTCACCAATCGCAAAGATAGAACGCCCGCCGTATCTCCCAACGTCAAACCGTTAGTACAGGAGCCGGTGCAATGAATATGACTGACATTGACAATATCGGCAAAGGCCGGACCTCCGCCAATCCATCTTCAAATCAAGATGTCGTGTTGCAAGTAGCCGGCCTGAGTAAGCGCTTCGGCGGCTTGCAGGCTGTATCAGATGTATCGTTTTCGATTCTGCGTGGCCAGGCCACTGCCGTCATCGGACCGAACGGCGCCGGTAAAACGACAGTCTTCAATCTGATTACAAACCTTTTAACACCGACTGCCGGCAAGGTTTCTGTATGCGGGACATCTGTCGGCGGGATGTCTTCTGCGGAAATCGCAAAACTCGGTTTGATTCGTACTTTCCAATCCGCCCGTGTATTTCCAGGTATGACGACACTCGAAAATGCAATGTCAGGCGCGCATCGCCTGCTTGGAAAGTGGTCATATGGAAATGGCCTGTGGATGCGGTCGTCCAGGGAAGCGGAGCGCCGGCTTGCTGCCAAGGCAAGAAATCTGCTGGACGCGGCCGGCATTCTTGAGTTCGAAAATAAGGCTGCGACCGATCTGCCCATGGGCGCGCAGAAAAAGCTCGAAGTGATCCGCGCGTTGATGGCTGAACCCACCGTACTGTTGCTGGATGAGCCCGCCGCGGGCCTGAATGATTCGGAAACTGAAGAACTGTCTGATTTGTTGTGCGCTATTCGGGAGCTAGGAATTACGCTTGTAGTGGTCGATCACAATATGTCCTTGATCATGAAGGTGGCACACAAAATTATTGTCATCGATACCGGCAAGGTCATCGCGGATGGAGAACCTGAAGAAGTACGCAGCAATCCTCGCGTTATTGAAGCGTACATGGGTTTGGAGGCTGATTGATATGACTTTGATCCTGAAGAAGGTAAGTGCAGGATACGACAGCCGCAATACGATTTTGCGTGGCATCGATCTTGAAGTTCGTTCGGGCGAAATTGTTGCGTTAATCGGCGCCAATGGCGCTGGAAAATCGACCATGGTACGCGCCATATCGGGGCTCATCGAATTGAGTGCCGGTGAGATATGGTTCGACGGCAGGCGTATCGATAGCGCATCCAGCCGCGAACGTGTTGCCTCCGGCATAGTACAAGTGCCGGAAGGACGGCAGATGTTTGCCGAAATGACGGTGCGGGAAAATCTGCGCATGGGCGGTTACGTCAATCGAGAGCTGAAATCCGAAGCGGCCTGGTCAGCGAAGATCGATGCCTTGTGCAAGCGATTCGAACTTTTAGAGGCGCGCCTGAACGAGCCCGCCGGGAATTTGTCTGGAGGACAGCAGCAGATCGTGGCGATCGCGCGCGGTCTGATGGCATCGCCGAAGCTGCTGATCCTGGACGAGCCCTCCCTTGGCCTTTCGCCGATCATGGTCGCGGAAATTTTTTCCTTGATCAAGCAACTGCAGGCAGATGGTATTGCCATCCTGTTGTCAGAACAAAATGCACGTCAGACCTTGGCGATTGCGGATCGTGGCTATGTCATCGCCAATGGCGTGGTGGATACAACAGGTACAGGACAAGAACTTTTGCAATCCGATGAAATTGCGAGCCGCTACCTTGGCGGTGTTGCCGCGGGAGCTGACAGCAATAATAAAACACATAATCTGGTTGAAAGATTCAAGGCGGCCATGGCAACGGCAAGCGTTTGATGTTCAACAGGCCATTGAGGAAATAATGATGAAGTGCATGATTGTCGGCTTGCGTAGTATCGAGCTGGGCGTGACGAATATAGAGCGCGCAACGGAATTCTATGAAAAAGCATGGGGATTGGAGCAAGTTTCTGCTGAAGACGGTACGCGATTTTTTCGTGCCGGCGGAAAAGAGCACCACGTCGTATCGATCAAGCAGACTGATACGCCTCGTGTTCTTGGCGTTACCTTGGCGGCTGCGAATCGAACTGCCGTCGACGAAATCCATGCGAATGCCGGTAAAGCTGGAATCGAAATTGGCGTCCAGCCTCGAATTCTGCCGGAAGCTGCCGGTGGCGGTTATGGCGTGACACTACTTGGTGCCGAAGGTTTGCCGGTCACCATCTCTTGCGATGTGGTTTTCCTGGAAGCCAGGCCGGAAAACCATTCAAAGCCATACAATCTGACGCATGTTGTACTCAACAGCGGAGACGTAAAGAAGCAGATGGCGTTCTATTGCGATTTTCTGGGATTTCGTATTAGCGACAGCACGGCACGCATGGAGTTTATTCGATGCGGGACAGATCATCATTCGATCGCATTTGCGCACGGCGAAGGCTTGTCGTTGAATCACGCAGCCTTTGAGATGAAAGATATCGACGGCCTGATGTACGGCGCCGGCAGGATGATGGATTTCGGTCATGAGGTCGAATGGGGACTGGGTCGCCATGGCCCGGGTAGTAATGTCTTCTCTTATTTTGTCGACCCAGATGGCTTTGCGATCGAATATACCACCGAGATGCAGCAGATCGAGGATGAGAACTATCAGCCCAAAGACATTCAATACTGGTCCGATTTCCCACGCCGTCCATGTCGCTGGGGTGTGGCCAGAAAGCCTTCGGGCCGCCTGATGGAAGCCATGTCGGGAAAGAATCAGAATCGGTAGAAAAATTGTCTGATTGCGTTCGCCGAAATTTTTGACCAATCGGTGACGCCTCTAAATAGTAAATATCGAATCGAAATTAATCCGTCTCGCCGAGACAGGGTTTCCTTAACTCGTCTTAAAGGACATTTATGAACACAAGCGCAACCATGGACCCAGTGGTACTGGATAATGCAGAACTCATTCAAGCCAAGCAAGATTTGATCGATGCCGGCCTGGTGCTGGAAGCGGAAGGACTAGGAGATTTGACGCGCGGGCATGTATCGATTCGAGTACCGGGGAATCCCTCGCTTTTGATCATGAAACCGCACAGCTACGGTTTCGCTGAGATCACCATGGACAACATCGTGACGTGCGACATGGAAGGTAAAAAGATCGGAACGGGCGGTCGCCGCCATAGCGAAGTATTCATCCATACCGAAATCTACAAGGCGCGGCCTGACGTCAACAGCGTTATCCACGTGCATCCGACGCATGCCGTGGCGCTGTCCGCTACCGGTCGCGAGATGCGCCAAATCAGTCAGCCAGCAACTTGCTTCGTTGATGGGCTGCCATATTTCACCGAGACCATTGAATTGATCCGTACCAAGGATATGGGCGCCGGTGTGGCCAAGGCGCTTGGATCGCATAAGGCGGTGTTGATGCGCAATCACGGCGTGGCCGTCGTTGGCGCTAATGTTGCCGAGTCAACCATCCTGTCCATTTTGCTTGAGAGCGCCTGTCAGATCCAGTTGCTGGCCGAAGCGAGTGGAGGTATCGGAGAAGAATTTCCGGCGCATTCTGTGCAGGCATCGCATGACGCCATCACCAAGCCCGAGCAATACACCATCAACTTTGAATATTTGCGGCGCAAAGTGCGGCGCTCGATCGGACGTCTTGCCTAAACTGTATCCAACAATCTCAAAATGAAAGAGACAGATGTCTAAATTAAGATTAAGCCTTGGCTGCTGGAACTACGACCGCACCCGCGGCCTGATGGACGGTACTATTCAGCCGGACGGCATCGACCTGAACTACCTGAACATGGAAGTCGAGGAAACCTTCTTCCGCATGCTGCGCAACCGCGAATTCGACGTCGCCGAAATGTCGCTGTCGTCGTATACCGTGTCGCTGTTCCGCGACAGCCCGTTCATCGCGATTCCGATTTTCCCGTCGCGCTTC
>DASYCG010000070.1:0-94116 GCA_036500325.1 Herbaspirillum sp.
GCTCGAATCGATATGCTTGTAGTCGATGCCGTACACGATCTTGGAAGTATTTTCGCCGACGCGCGGCAGGTAGTGATTCCAGCGCAGACCGGCGACATCGCCCTTGCCGATAATGCCGAGCTGGCTGCCCAGTGTCGGCGAACTGTTCGGCGTGTTCACGCTGGATTTACCGTAGACGAAATCAAGGCTGTCGCCATACGCGTACAGCGGTATCCGGTAGCCCAGCGAATACAGATTGACCGATACGCCGCCCGGATGATCCGGCGCGGTGGTGTAGGCCAGCGTGGCGACATGATCGCGATTGAACAGATTGTTTTCCTGCCACGCGATGCCGGTGCGCCATCTGCCGGTGGCCGCAGTGCCGGTGTTGTCGATGGTGGCGAAAATGCGGCGCGGGTTGCTGTCTTCCACCGCGACCTTGGCGTCGATCTGCCCTTCGATCGGGGACACGCCCAAAGTCACCGCAACTTGCTTGGCCTGGTTATCGTTGACCAGTTGAATCGCAGCCGAAACATCGCGCAGATTCGGCGGTTCGCCGATTTTCAAAGGCCGCAGGCTGTTGAGAATATTGCCGTTGTCGAAATATTTATTGCCGGTAATTTCGATATTGCCGAGCACGCTTTCGGTGACGGTAATGTGCACGATGCCGCTGGTCAATTCCTGCTCCGGCACATACACCTGCACGGTACTGAAACCGGCGCCGCGATATTGTGCTTCGAGTGCTTCCAGCGCTTTTTGAATATCGCCGTAAGCACGGTTCGGGCCGCTGAACGGTTTGACGACTCGCTCAACCTTGACTGCCGGCAACAAGGTATTGCCGTCGACTTGAAAGCGATCGATGTTAAAACGTTCTTCCTCTTGTGCATGCAATGCGCAAGGAACGACAGCGGTAAACAATGCAGAGGCGCGCAATACGCTGGTCAACAGAGTATAAGAAAATACAAAACGCTTCATTGAAGCCCACACATTTTTATTGTAGAAATCCGCCGCATGACGGCGTGTCGCACGACGGATTTATTTTTGTGAACCGTAACGTTCAAATGGCATATGCCCGAGACCGGATGCATATGCCATTGACCGCTACAATCCCCCAGGATTGTTCTAATGTAATATTTCGCAATGTTACTGTATAAATTCCCCCGAAAAACCATCCAGAAGTAGTGTTTACGCCACTTACGTCAAATATTTCCTGAAATTTGATACTCAACAACAAGAAAATTTTCCGCATGGAAATTATTGTGCCGCCATCTATTTCCACATGGAAATTATTTCGCTGTCATGCGTCATTCTGGTGCGAATTTTCCTGTCATATATGAGATCCGATCACTTCGTTTCGAAGGTCGTAACACCATCCCAATCGGCCGGTGGCGGCTCTTTCCGGAATACGTCAATCCGCGCCAGATACAACGCATACACCCCATCTTTACTTTCCTGCTGCAGCGACAGAATTTCTTTTTCCGCGGCATCCCATTGCTGTTCGCGCACCCATTCCAATGCGCGATGCCAACGCGCCAGCGAGTCGCGCTGCGCATCCGTCAACGCGGTTTCCAGATCGATGGGCTGAAAGATCGGCACCGGTTCGTTCTTGCCTTTGACGCGCACTTTATCCAATTCGCGATACGCATATTCAGGCGCGGCATTTTTCGTCATCGCGCCGACCAGCACGCCGACGCCGTAGACCTTGGTGATCGATTCCAGACGCGACGACAGATTCACCGCATCGCCCATCACGGTATACGCGCGCCGGATTTTCGAGCCCATGTCGCCGACGCGCATCATGCCGGTATTCAGGCCGACGCCGATATGCAGCGGCGGCCAGTTGCGCTTGACGAAATCGGCGTTCAGCTCGATCACGCTGCGCTGCATTTTCAGCGCGGTCGCCACTGCCAGCGAGGCATGATTCGGCAAGCGCATCGGCGCGCCCCAGAATGCCATCACGGCGTCGCCGATATATTTATCCAGCGTGCCGCGATTGCCGCGGATATCTTCCGACATCGCCGTCAGATAAGCATTGATGTACTCGCGCAATTCGTTCGGCTCCAGGCTTTCCGAAATGGTGGTGAAACCGCGCACGTCGGAAAACATCACCGTCAATTCGCGGCTTTCGCCTTCCATGCTGTAGCTGGCCGGATTGGCCGCCATTTCGGCCACCAGTTCGGGCGCGACATATTCGCCGAACAGATTGACCATGGCGCGGCGCTGGCGATGCTCGAACAAGTAGCCCCAGGCCAGATTGAAGATAAACAGGGCAACGATCAGGATCAGCGCAGCCGCCAGCGGCAGCACCATATTCGCCGCGTTATATAGCCAGAAATTGAAACCGGCGGTGGCCGCTACTGCTGCGACCGTCAGCACCATCGCGTACAGCGGCGCGAGCAAGGGCAGGATGATGCCCAGCAACACGCCGAGAACCAAAATCTGCAGCAGGTTGAAACCCAGCGCAAATTCGGGACGCTGCTTGAAATCGTTATCGAGAATCGATGCGATCACGTTGGCATGAATTTCCACGCCCGGATAATTCGGGCTCACCGGCGTCGACCGCAAATCGTACAAACCCGGCACCGTGGTACCGACCAGCACGATCGCATCTTTCAGCCATTCAGGCGGCACCCGGCCTTTGACAACATCCACCGCCGGCACATAACGGAACGCACCGCCATCCGCGCCGCCATTGCCGCGATACGTAATCAGCGCCGTCAATTGGCGTTCGACCGGAATCGCGGTCGGCCGCGGCAAGGTGTTCAGGCGCAGCGAATCGAGCGCGCCGTATTCATGCAACTGTTCTTGCGACATCACCGCATCCTGTTGCAGGAAGATCGGCTTGACTTTGGTCGCGCCCAACGCGACCCGGGCGCCGGCCAATGCCAGCGATTCGTAATAGCCGTTGCCGTAACGCGCCAGCAGCGGCACCGAGCGGATCACGCCATCGGCGTCGAGTACGGGGTTGAAGAATCCGGCGCTGCGGGCCGATGCCTGCAACTGCGGCAGGTTGGCGCCATAGGCGCTCCATTCGGTGGCATCCAGCGGCCGTCCACCCAGATCGTCGACCGTAAAGGCCGGCGGCGGCAATTGGCCTTTGGCGATTGCGTGCGGTTCATTCGACAGGTTGTAGCCCATCACGATCGGCCGGTCTTTCATCGCGGCGGCCATGCGTGCGTCGAAATCGAGCGAGGCTTTCAATGCGCGCAATTTTTCGCCGAACTGCGGATCGCCTTTCAATTCGCCTTCAGCCAGCCGCGCCATGGTCGGATAGCCGGAGCTGGTGTCGGGTTCGGCGAACAAGACGTCGAACGCAACCGCGCGCGCTTTGTAGCGGGTATTCAGTTGCTCGACCATGGTGGCGATGACGTCTCGGCTCCATGGCCAGCGGCCGATTTCAGCCAGGCTTTTTTCGTCGATGTCGACGATCACAATGCGCGGATCGAGCTTCACCTGCGGCAGGCGCATCCGCATATCGTATAAAAACAGATCGATGCGATCCACGATGGCGCCGGGCACAATCCCGATCGCCTGAACTGCCGCCAACACCGTCAATACCAGCGCCAACAACCAGCGCGCCCCATGTTTGGCAAATAAACGTCGCATGCCAATCCCCATTGAATGTTTGAATTAGCCGCGATCATGCCATTGCTTTTTTGATATCACAACAAGAGACTTGCATGAATTTACAGTTGACAGCAAAGCAATTTTTTTATCGATCCTTGCACGCTCCTACAAATAGCGCTATTATCATTAGCCATAGAATCATTAGGTAGCTATGTATGTGCAAGACTAAAGGCAGCAATATAGAAGAGCGTTTTTCCTACGCGCTTCACACCACGGCGCGCACCTGGCGCCAGGCATTGGACAGCCGGATGAAGGACTTGGGCGTTAGCCAGGCCGGCTGGATGACGATCGCATTGATCGCCAAATCGGAGCGCCCGATGTCGCAGATCGAGCTGGCCAACGCGCAGGGCATCGAAGGCCCGAGCATGGTCTCGATGCTGGACCGCCTGATGAAAGGCGGCTTTATCGTGCGCGAACCGTCGCCTACCGATCGCCGCGTCAAACTGGTCATGCTGACCGAAGCCGGCGCCGCGCTGTATACCAGGCTCATCACCAAGGCGGCGGTTTTCCGCAAGGAATTGCTGACCGATATCGATCCCGAGAAATTGCGCGTCGCCACCGAGCTGCTGGAGCAATTGCAGCAACTGCTGGAGAGTGATGCGTGAGTGACGCCATTGAAGCGACTGTCGGCAGCACCGATGGCGTAACACCGCCGCCTCCGGCAATCAATCGCCCGATGATCACGCTGGCGATCATGCTGGCGACCATCATGCAGACGCTGGACAGCACCATCGCCAACGTCGCGCTGCCGCATATGCAGGGCAGCTTATCGGCATCGCAGGACCAGATTACCTGGGTGCTGACGTCCTATATCGTGGCCGCCGCCATCGCCACGCCGCTCAGCGGCTGGCTATGCGACCGCTACAGCGTGCGCAACGTTTTCCTGACTTCCATTTTCGGTTTTACCGTGGCATCGGCGCTGTGCGGCATTTCAGTATCGCTGGGAGAAATCGTCGGGGCGCGGCTGCTGCAAGGCGTCTTCGGCGCGGCGCTGGTGCCCTTGTCGCAAGCGATCCTGCTGGATATCAATCCGCGCGAGAAGCAAGGCTCGGCGATGGCGATCTGGGGCATGGGCGTGATGGTCGGCCCGATCCTGGGACCCACATTGGGCGGCTGGCTGACCGACAGCTATAACTGGCGCTGGGTGTTTTTCATCAATCTGCCGATCGGCGCGATGGCGTTTTACGGCGTCATGAAATATATCCGCAACATGCCCGGCGCGCGCGCCATGCGTTTCGATATGTTCGGCTTCAGCACGCTGAGCCTGGCGATCGGCTCGCTGCAATTACTGCTGGACCGCGGCACTCAGAACGATTGGTTCGGCTCGACCGAAACCTGGATCGAAGCCATCGTGTTTACGTTCAGTTTTCTGTACTTCATCGCGCATACCGCTTTCTCGCCGGCCGGCAAGTCTTTCCTGAATTACCGGCTGCTGAAAAACCGTAATTACGTCTCCGGCCTGCTGTTCATTTTTATCGTCGGCGCGGTGCTGTATGCAACCCGTGCGCTGACGCCGCCGATGTTGCAGAACCTGATGGATTATCCGGTCGCCACCACCGGCCTGGTCACCGCGCCGAGCGGCATCGGCACCATGGTCGCCATGCTGATCGTGGGACGCATGGTGGGCAAAGTCGACTTGCGGCTGTTGTTGCTGGGCGGTTTTTTGATCGCGGCGTTTTCCTTGTGGCAGATGAGCCAATACACGCTGGTGCTGGGCGTGCCGGATATTGTCTGGCCGGGCTTGATTCAGGGCGTCGGGCTGGGGTTGATTTTCGTGCCGCTGAGCGCTGCCAGCTTCGCCACGCTGGCGCCGGAAATGCGCGCCGAAGGCACCGCCATCTTCAGCCTGGTGCGCAATATCGGCAGCAGTATCGGCATTTCGATGGTGCAAACCCTGTTGGTACGCAACACCCAGGTAGTGCATGCCTCGCTGGTGGAAAAAATTACCAATGCCAATTCGGCACTGCAGGACGCCGTCATACGGCAGGTCTACAACATCGATGTCGGCGCCGGCGCGACCGCGCTGAACAACGAAATTACCAGGCAGGCGTCGATGATCGCGTATGTCGACGATTTCTGGCTGATGCTGATATTGACGCTGGCCGTGATCCCGCTGCTGCTGTTGGTCAAGCCGCCCGCAAAGGGCAAGAAGATGGAGGTCGATCATGCCGCGATGGAATAGAGAATTGTTTCGCTCACCCTTATTTGAAGTTTCGCCCAAGTCATTTAAAAAATTTATGCCGCGCCTTTTTGCAAACCGCTTCTCTAAAAACTTTTCTTTAAGCGCCATCTCAGCCGCCTTGCTGACAGCCGGCCTGATCGGCTGCGCGCCGATGCCGCCGGCCCAGGAAGCGCTGCCGCAACGCGATTTGGCCGGCGCGCAGTTATCGGCATCGATCAAGCTGGCGCGCGACGGCTGGCCCGATGCGCAGTGGTGGAGCACTTATAACGATCCGCAATTGAACGCACTGATAGCGCAGGCGCTGCACGATGCGCCGACGCTGCAAACCGCGGCAACCCGCATCGGCGCCGCGCACGCCGCCTTGCAATTGCAAAAGGCCACCGAGGGCCTCAATGTCGATTTCAAAGCCAGCGCCAATCGCCAGCGCTATTCGGCCACCGGCCTGTTCCCGGCGCCGATCGGCGGTGCGGTCTATAACGAAGCGACGCTGCAATTCGGCGGTACTTACGATTTCGATTGGTGGGGTCTGCACCGCGCCCAGATCGCCGCGGCGCTGGGTGAAGTCAATGCGCGCCAGGCCGATTATGCGCAGGCCGAACGCAGTTTGAGCGCGGCGGTGGCGCAAAGTTATTTCTCGCTGCAGGCCGACTGGGCAATGCTGGCCAATCTGCATCAATTGACCGATGCGCGGCGCGCCTTGCTGGACGATGCGCATCGCCGCATCGAACACGGCGTGGCGTCGATCAATGTGCAGCGCCGCGCCGAAGCCGCGCTGGCCGAAGCGCAACGCCAAAGCGCCGATATGGAAGCGCAGGCCGGCCGCGAACGGGAAGCGCTGCGCGCCCTGCTCGGCGCCGACGGCAATGCGCTGGCCACGCTGACGCCGCATCCCTTGCCGGACCTGCCGGCGGCATTACCGTCGTCGCTGGGCATCGAATTGCTGGCGCGCCGCCCCGATCTGCAGGCTGCGCGCTGGCGCGTGCAAGCTTCGCTCAGCCGCATCGATGCGGCGCAGGCGGCGTTTTATCCATCGGTCAACCTGACCGCGCTGTTCGGGCAAGACAGCTTGTCGCTGGGCAATCTGATGCAGGCCGGCAGCCGCACGTTCTTCATCGGGCCGGCGCTGAATCTGCCGATCTTCGACAGCGGCCGCTTGCAAGCGCAACTCGGCAGCCAGCGCAATGCGCGCGACGCCATGATTGCCGATTACAACCAGGCCATCGTCAACGCGGTGCGCGAAGTGGCGCAGGAAGGCGTCAGCCTGCAAGGGCTGGAACGCGAACAGGCGCAGCAGGCGCAAGTCACGCAGGCCGATCTCGCCTTGCTCGACGGTGCGCAACGCCGTTTGCGCGCCGGCCTGGCAGAGCACGCCGATGTGCTCAAGGCGCAAGCACAGGTATTGCAGGAGCGGGGAGAAGCCTTGCAATTGCAGGGCCGCCAGTTGAATACCGAAGTCGCGCTGATCAAGGCGCTCGGCGGCGGTTACCGGCATGCGCCGGATGCCTCAACGAGTACGCCAACGCAGGCACAAGTTCAAACACCAGCGCACGCGCAGCAAGATGCTGCGGCGTCGGTTCCCTGACATGCACGCACCGCAATTTCGCTCAAACGTTCAGTTCAAGACATTTTCCATTCAGCCATTTTAGTCAGAATCCATCATGACCACCGACACTCAAGCAACCGCCCAACGCAGCAAACGCAGATTCGCTCTGTTCGGCATCACGCTCCTGTTCATCATCGGCGCGATCGCCTATACCTTGTATTACGTGATTGTCCTGTCGCAGCGCGAATCGACCGATAACGCCTATGTCGGCGGCAATCTGGTCACGCTGACATCGCAGGTCACCGGCAATGTGCAGCAGATCCGCGCCGACGAAACGCAACTGGTGGAAGCCGGCGCCGAAGTGGTGGCGCTCGATCCGGCCGATGCGCAGGTTAGTCTGCGCCAGGCCGAAGCGCGCCTGGGCAGCGCTGTGCGCGCGCAACGCGAACGCTACGCCGACGTCAGCCGTTACGATGCATTGGTGGCGCAACGCCAGCTTGCCGTCACGCGTGCTTCCGATGATTTGACGCGACGTCTGCCGCTGGCTTCCGATCAGATTTTGTCGGGCGAAGATATCGCGCATGCACGGCAAACGCTGGCCGACGCCAAAGCGGCCCTGGACGTGGCCGTCAAACAGGCCGATGCGGCGCGCGCCGACACCACGGGCGTGCAGATTACACAAAATCCTGCAGTGTTGGCAGCCAAGGCCGACTTCGACCAGGCTTGGCTGGTGTGGCGGCGCAATGCGATTCTGGCGCCGGTATCCGGTTATGTCGCCAAGCGCAGCGTGCAGATCGGCGCACGGATTACGCCGGGCATGAATTTGATGTCGATCGTGCCGCTGGATCAATTGTGGATCGACGCCAATTTCAAGGAATCCGAATTACGCAATATCCGCCTTGGCCAGCCGGCCACGATCGAAGCCGATATTTACGGCGGCAAAGTGGAATATCACGGCAAGGTAGTGGGCTTGTCGGCCGGCACCGGCAGCGCATTTTCATTACTGCCGGCGCAGAACGCCAACGGCAACTGGATCAAGGTCGTGCAGCGTTTGCCGGTGCGCATTGCGCTGGATGCCAAGGAGTTGAAGGCGCATCCTCTGCGGATCGGCTTGTCGACGGAAGTGACCGTGGATACGCATGATCGCAATGGCGAAACGCTGGGGGCGCCGATGCCTGCTGCGCCAATCTACACGACCAAGACTTTGCAGCAGCCTATGCAGGAAGCGGACGTGTTGGCCGATCAGATTGTTGCCAAGAATTTGGCGAAGTAAATGGTTCAGCGCTGGAGGTGATCCTTCGACACGGCGCTTTGCGCCTGCTCAGGACGAACGGCATTTCGTGAAAATTTAAGTAAAACCGCAGAACAGGTTTTGTGAAAATCTAAAAATTCCCCGTTCGCCCTGAGCAGGCCGTAGGCCGTGTCGAAGGGTCACCTCAAAAGTCAAATTTCAAGCAAAACAAAGCAAAGCGCTCAACTAAAATAATCAATCCGCATCGCCCGCTTCACCGCAGCCAGCGTCTTCGCGGCCTCCGCCTCAGCCCGCTGCGTGCCCTCGATCAGCATATTCCGCACATACTGCCGATCCTTGGCAAATTCCTCCCGCCGCGTGCGAATCGGCAGCAAAAATTCCTGCATCACCTCGATCAGATACTTTTTAACCACCATATCGCCCAGGCCGCCGCGCGTGTAATGCGCTTTCATCTCGGCGATTTTTGCGGTGTCGGCGCCGAACTGATCCAGATATGTAAACACCGGATTACCTTCGACCTGGCCCGGATCTTCCACCCGAAGATGCTTCGGATCGGTGTACATGCTTTTGACCTTCTTGACGATTTCATCCGGCCCGTCGGACAGATAAATCCCGTTCCCCAACGACTTCGACATCTTGGCCGTGCCATCCGTGCCGGGTAGGCGGCCGCCGCTTTCGGGCACCATCGCCTTCGGACGCACCAAGGTGTTTTCGCCGTAAATCCGGTTGAAGGAATCGACGATTTCGCAGGTCTGCTCGATCATCGGCACCTGATCCGCGCCAACCGGCACGACATGCGCGCCAAACGCCGTAATGTCGGCCGCCTGGCTCACAGGGTAAGTAAAGAAGCCGGCAGGCACCGATTCGCCGAAGCCTTTTTGCTGGATTTCACTTTTGACCGTCGGATTGCGCGCCAAGCGCGCCACCGTGACCAGATTCAGATAAAACACTGTCAGTTCTGCTATCTGCGGAATCATCGATTGAATGAATATGGTGCTTTTGACAGGGTCGATGCCTACTGCCAGATAATCCAGGCCGACCTCATTCACAGCGTCCCGCACCTTTTGTGGGTTCTCTGCATTATCTGTCAGGGCCTGCACATCGGCGATCAAAATGAAGGTTTCATACTCATCCTGCAACGCGACGCGGTTCTTCAAAGAACCGGCGTAATGGCCGATATGCAATGCGCCGCTGGGACGGTCGCCGGTCAGGATGCGTTTTTTGTTTGACACTGTAGTTCCTCGATTTCGTTGGCACGGGCGCTACTTTAACAAATACCTGTGCTGCCGTCGCAAACATGTCGTTTTCATAGGGACTTTGCCTCCCGGGCAGGCCGCCGCCGCGCGCGCTAGATTCCAGCTTTGTCCTCGATCAAATTAAGACAAGTCCGATTGTCTCTCGCCCGCTCGTCGCATAAATTGAGCGCTATGCATTGTTTTATTTTTTTAATCAATGCCAACGGGACCACCATTTATAAAAACCAATTTGTACAAAATCGCCGTTTAAACGGTGGGACGAAGTGGTGATTAAACATGTTGATCGCATAACCGCCAGACAAACCCTACAAACGCGAACTCTTTACGCGTATTTAGAATTCATCTGCGCGAAACAATATTCGGCTTTCGCAAATATACAATGCCGCCAAGCAATATTTCACTGGTGGCGCGAAGACCCTTTTACACCGGTGTCCGATCGCAATTCGAACGACGCCGCCATTAATGTTTTTCTTAACCAGAGGCCGCTATGGACCGATTGCAAGCCATGCAAGTATTCATGAGAGTGGTTGAAACCAACAGTTTCAGCAAAGCAGCGGAAACCCTTTCGCTGGCACCTTCATCCGTGACCAGTATCATCAAAAACCTGGAAGCGTTTCTGGATGTACGCCTGTTACAACGCACGACACGGCGTCTGAACCTGACTGCCGACGGCACCGAATATTTCGATCGTTGCCGCCAGATTCTGCACTTCATCGAAGAGACCGAAGCCAGCCTGCACAGCGCGACCCGGCAGCCCAAAGGCCGTTTGCGCATCGATATGCCCGGCTCCATCGGCCGCATGATCGTGTTGCCGAAACTGGCGGAATTCGAAAAACGCTATCCCGATATCGAACTGATGATCGGCCTTACGGACCGGCCGGTCGATCTGATTCAGGAGGGCGTCGATTGCGTGATCCGCACCGGCGCGCTGGCCGATTCCAGCCTGGTCGCGAAGCGTATCGGGCTGCTGCATTGGGTTACCTGCGCAACCCCAGAATATCTACAGTTCCACGGTGAACCGAAATCCATTGAAGAGCTGAACAAGCATCACGCGGTGAATTATTTTTCCAGCGGCACCGGCCGTGTGATGCCGTTTTATTTCCGCGCCGACGGCAAGGATATGCCGGTACAAATGTCCGGCAATATTGCGGTCAATCAATCGGAAGCGTATCTGGCCTGCGGCCTGGAAGGCCTCGGCCTGCTGCAATTGAGCGCTTACAACGTCATTCCGCATCTGGCGTCGGGCCGGCTGGTATCGGTACTCAAGGACATCCAGGCCTCACCGCTGCCGGTGTCGCTGATGTTCCCGCATAACCGCCACCTGTCGCCAACCGTACGCGCCTTCGTCGATTGGGCCAGCGAAGTATTCGATAACGACGCCGGCGTGCGTTCGATGCCGGGTATTGATGTGGCGCCTGTTATTAGTCACTGACTTTAGCCATTAATCTCAGCCGCTATAACAAAAAAGGCCGCTTCAACTTTCGTTGAAGACGGCCAAGGGGCACCATGTTTTATATGAAAGGCCGGCTTGCCGGCCTTTCGATGTTTACCGAACTTTACGACTCGTTCGAAGCCAACGCCGGCTGCGCGCCCGATTGCTGCGGCTTGGCGGCATCGTTCCAGCCGCCGCCCAACGCACGAATCAAACCGACCGACGCCACCGCCCGCTGACCCATGCTGCGGCTCATCGAACGTTGCGCCGCCAGGCTGGAACGCTGTGCATCGATCGATTCGAAGTAACTGGTCGAACCGTTGCGGTAACGCGAATCCGCCAGTTTCGCCGCCAGCGCCGCCGATTTCACGGCCCGGTCTTCAAACACAATCTGCTTGTCCAGCGTCCGCAAGGCGCTCAAGTTGTCTTCGACATCTTGAAACCCGACCAATACCTGTTGCCGGTAATTGGCAACCAAACCTTCATAATTTGCATCCGCACGCGCCAGATTGGCTTTGTTGCGTCCACCATCCAGCAAAGGCATGGTCAACGCAGTGCCGACCAACGGCCCCAGCAACCAGCTACGGCTCGACCAATTGAACAAATCACCCAATGTGCTCGATGCAAACCCGCCGGTGCCGGTCAGCGTCAGGCTCGGAAAGAACGCGGCTTTAGCCACGCCGATGCGTTCGCTGGCGGCAGCCAATTCACGCTGCGCCTTGGCGATATCCGGACGGCGTTCCAGCAGATCGGAAGGCAAGCCGGCAGGAACGGTTACCGTCACAGCCTGAAGCGGTTGTGGCGGCAAGGTGAATTGCGCCGGTGCTTTGCCCAGCAAAATTGCCAGGGCATGATCGAACTGGTCGCGATTGCGTTGCACGCTTTCCTGTTCGGCCTGCGTGGTCGCCAGCTCGGTATTGGCTTGCGCCACATCCAGTTCGCTGGTGTCGCCCAGATCGTAGCGGCGTTGGATCAGCCGCTGCGCTTCTTCGCGCAAGGTGACCGTTTGCCGCAATACATCCAGTTCGGCATCCAGCGAACGGATCGCAAAATACTGTTGCGCCACGTCGGCCTGCAACGCCAGCAACACCGAACGATAAGCCGCTTCCTGCGCTTGCACGTCCAATGCCGCAGCCCGGCTGGCGCCGGACAAGCGACCGAACAAATCTACTTCATACGAAGCATTGAACTGGGCGCGCCATTGCGTTGACGCCGAATTGACATCACCCTGACGCGTGGGGCCGATACCGGCGCCCAGCTGGAAGGCCCGGTCGGCGTCGGCCAGGCCGGCCGTTGCGCGCGCTTCCTTGACCCGCGACAAAGCGATGCTCAAGGTCGGGCTCGACTTGGCCGACTGGTCGATAAGGTCGTTCAATTCCTGATCGTTGAAGACGCTCCACCATTGGCCGCGATCGACTTGATCGGACGGATGCGCCAACTGCCAGGCGCCATCCAGATTGGCGCTTTCGCGGAATTGCGCCGGCACATCCACCGCCACCTTCTGCGGCGGGGTGGCAGTAGCGCAACCCGCCAGAATCAACGCCGCCAACAGCGTGGTGACCGGAAACTTCGGAAATCTAATGGATTTCATGATCAAACTCCTTCGTGTGGAACGACTGGCGTCGGACCTGGTAAAGCAGGGGTCGATCCAGATGCAGCGTGAGCAGCAGCATCGGACGCCCGTTGTTTTTCTTTCTGCGCCACTTTTCTGAAGCCGCCGCTTGCCAGCGTACGCAACAGCACATAGAACACCGGCGTCAGGAACAAGCCGAACGAAGTCACACCGATCATCCCCGAGAACACCGCCACACCCATGGCATGGCGCATTTCAGCGCCGGCGCCGGACGAGAGAATCAGCGGCACCACACCGGCGATAAACGCGATCGATGTCATCAGGATCGGACGCAGCCGCATACGCGCCGCTTCAATCGCAGCCTCGACGATGCCGCGGCCGTTCTGTTCCAGTTCATGCGCAAACTCCACAATCAGAATCGCGTTCTTGCACGCCAGCCCCACCAGCACGATCAGACTGATCTGCGTGAACAGATTGTCGTCGCCGCCGGTCAGCCAGACCCCGAAGATGGCCGACAAGATGCCCATCGGCACGATCAGCAGCACCGCCAGCGGCAAGGTCAGGCTTTCATATTGCGCAGCCAGCACGAAGAACACCAACAGCATCGCCAACGGCAAAATGACGAACAAGGTATTGCCGGCGATCTTTTCCTGATACGTGATTTCAGTCCATTCGTAACCGATGCCGCGCGGCAGCGTTTCAGCCAGCAAGCGTTCCACCACAGCCTGGGCCTGACCAGTGCTATAGCCCGGTGCAGGACCGCCGTTGATATCGGCCGATGGGAAAGCGTTGTAGCGCACGGCCTGATCCGGACCATAGCTCTGTGTCATTTTCAGCATCGACGACAAGGGCACCATTTCGCCGTTGTTGTTGCGCGCCTTCAACAGACCGATGTCTTCGGCATGTGCGCGGAACGGCGCGTCGGCTTGCACCCGCACCTGGAAGGTACGGCCGAATTTATTGAAATCGTTCACATACAGCGAGCCCAGATAAATCTGCAAGGTATCGAACACGGCCGGCACCGACACGCCCAATTGCTGCGCCCGGGTACGATCCAGATCGGCGTACAGTTGCGGCACATTGATCTGGAAGCTGGAGAACATGCCGGTCAGCTCCGGCGCGGCGCGCGCCTTGGCCAGGAATGCTTGCGTTGCTTCATTGAGCGCCTGGTTGCCGAGCGCGCCGCGATCCTGGATCTGCAGCTTGAAGCCGCCGATGGTACCCAAGCCCTGCACTGGCGGCGGTGGGAACATCGCGATGAACGCACCCTGGATCGAACCGAATTGCTGGTTCAGCTTGCCGGCAATGGCGTTCGCACTGAGATCCTTGCTGGTGCGCTCGTCGAACGGCTTGAGCGTGGTGAACACGATGCCCGAATTCGGCGCATTCACGAAACCGTTGATCGACAGGCCCGGGAAGGCCACTGCGGATTCGACGCCCGGCGTCTTCAATGCGATATCCGACATTTGGCGGATCACATCTTCAGTACGATCCAGCGAAGCGGCATCCGGCAATTGCGCAAAGCCGACCAGATATTGCTTGTCCTGCGCCGGCACGAAACCGGTCGGCACCCGATGGAACAGCAGCACGGTCGTGCCCAGCAGCAGCGCATACACTACCAGCGCCATGCTCTTGCGTTTCAAGATCGATGTGACGCCGCCGCCATACGAATCGGAACTGCGATGGAATACCTTGTTGAAGCGCACGAAGAACCAGCCGAACAGTTTGTCGATCAGTAGTTGGAATTTATCTTTCGGTGCGCCATGGCCCTTCAGCAGCAAGGCTGCCAGCGCAGGCGACAAGGTCAGCGAATTGAACGCCGAGATAACGGTCGAAATCGCAATGGTCAGGGCGAACTGCTTGAAGAACTGGCCGGTCAGGCCGCTCACGAATGCCAACGGCACGAATACGGCAGACAGCGTCAACGCGATCGCCACGATCGGGCCGGACACTTCGCGCATCGCCTTGTAAGTCGCTTCCTTCGCAGTCAGGCCGCCTTCGATATTGCGCTCGACGTTTTCCACCACCACAATCGCATCGTCGACCACAATCCCGATCGCCAGCACCAGCCCGAACAAGCTCAGCGCATTGATCGAAAAGCCGAATCCCAGCATCACCGCAAACGTCCCGATCACCGATACCGGCACCGCCAGCAAGGGAATGATCGATGCGCGCCAGGTTTGCAGGAAGATGATCACAACGATCACCACCAGCAGAATCGCTTCCAGCAATGTGTGCACCACCGCTTCGATCGAAGCCCGCACGAACTGTGTCGGATCGTAGACGATTTTGTAATCGACGCCGTCCGGCATGTCTTTCTTCAGTTCGGCCATGGTCTTGCGTACGTTGTCCGAGACCTGCAGCGCGTTCGAACCGGGCGCCTGGAAAATCGGAATTGCAACGGCCTGCTTGTTGTCCAGCAGCGAGCGCAGCGAATATTCGCTGGCGCCCAGTTCAATCCGCGCCACATCTTTCAGATACGTCACGACGCCGTCCGGCGAAGTACGCACCACGATGTTGCCGAACTCTTCTTCATTGGCCAGACGGCCGCGGGCGTTCACCGAAATCTGGTAATCGACGCCGGGCACCGCAGGCGATGCGCCGATCACACCGGCGGCAACGTCGACGTTCTGCGCGCGAATCGCCGCCACCACATCGGAAGCCGCCAGGCCGCGTTCGGCAACCTTGCGCGGATCGAGCCAGACACGCATCGCGTAATCGCCGGAACCGAACAATTGCACATCGCCGATACCGGGCAAGCGCGCCAGCGAGTCCTTGACGTTGAGCACTGCGTAGTTGCGCAGATAAGCCATGTCGTAGCGATTGTTGGGCGACAGCAAATGCACCACCATCGTCAGATCGGGCGAGCTCTTGGTGGTCGTCACACCGAGACGCTGCACCACATCGGGCAAGCGCGGCAGGGACTGATTGACGCGGTTCTGCACCAATTGCTGCGCCTGGTCGGGCGAGACGCCTAGCTTGAAGGTCACGGTCAATGTCATCAGACCGTCGGAAGTGGCTTGCGACTGCATGTACAGCATGCCTTCGACGCCGTTGATCTGTTCTTCAATCGGCGTCGCGACCGTTTCGGCGATGGTTTGCGGATTG
Organism: Herbaspirillum sp.; assembly: GCA_036500325.1. GTDB lineage: Bacteria > Pseudomonadota > Gammaproteobacteria > Burkholderiales > Burkholderiaceae_D > Herbaspirillum. The sequence continues at coordinate 15,953 of DASYCG010000070.1, forward strand.
GCGCCGGGATATTGCGCCTTGACGATGACCGACGGCGGAATCACTTCCGGGTATTCGGAAATCGGCAATTCCTGCATCGCGATCAGGCCGCCGATCAGAATGATCGAGGACAGCACGCCCGCGAAGATCGGCCTGTCGATAAAAAATTTTGAGATATTCATTTTGAATTCGATTTTGAATTTGTTTTCGTAACGTTATTCGAGACGATGAATTTAAGCCGGTGTAGCGAGCGCACCTTGAGGACCCATCGGCACCGTCACTGGCGTGACCGTATCGTTGGGGCGGATGCGCTGCAATCCATTGACCACGATTTTTTCGTCCTTCTGCAAACCGGAGCGCACGATGCGCAGGCCATCGACCATCGGTCCCAACTTGATGGCGCGGTAAATCACCTTGTTGTCGCTGCCGAGCACCATGACGTATTTTTTGTCCTGATCGGTGCCGACAGCCCGGTCGTCGATCAACACAGCGTTTTCGGCAGCCGCGCCGCCGGTGCGTACTCTGGCGTACATGCCCGGGGTCAACGCACCGTTGGCGTTATCGAACACGGCGCGCACGCGAATCGTGCCGGAACCGGTATTGAGGCGGTTATCGAACGATTTGATCTTGCCGCGACGCGGATAGCCGTCTTCATTAGTCAGGCCGATTGCGACCGGAATGTGATCGGTGCCGCTGTTGCCGACGGCGCCGTTGCTGGCGTAGCGCAGATAGGTTGATTCGTCGACTTCAAAATTAACGTAGACCGGCGAAACAGATACCACGGTGGCCAACACCGGCGCGGTGGCGCCGGCTGCGATCACGTTGCCGATCGTGATTTCAGCACGCGATACGCGACCCGATACAGGCGAGGTAATTGCGGTGTATTGCAGATTCAGACGCGCGGTGAGGCGGGCGGCAATGGCGGCCTGCAGCGTTGCATTGGCTTCAGCCAGCGCGTTTTGGCGTTGATCCAGTTCGCGTTGCGCGACCGCGTGTTCTTCAATCAGGCGCTGGGTACGGTCCAGTTCGGTTTTCGATAATGCCAGCGTAGCCTGCGCACCGGCGACTGCCGCATCTGCGCGCGCCAGTTCGGCCTGGTAAGGACGGGGATCGATGGTAAACAGCAGATCGCCTTTCTTGACCAGTTGGCCTTCCTGGAAATGCACGACGTCGATGGTGCCCGCCACGCGTGGACGAATTTCTACGCGGTCGATGGCTTCCACCCGGCCTGAAAAGTCATCCCATTCGGTGACCGATTTTTGCAGTGCCGATGCGACAGATACCGATGCCGGCGCAGGCGCATCGGCCGGCGGTTTGGCGGCGCGGCTGCTGAGCGTGAAGGCGGCGACGCCGCCGAGGATCAAGATGCCGATGGCAATCATTATTGCTTTGTGCGATATGGCAGAAGTTTTCATGACGGTTCCCGTGTTTTGAATAATTGAAATAAATATGAATCAGAAAAATGGCTGCAAAAAAAAAGTCAAAGATGTCCCAGCGCGGCTTGTGCAATGCACAAGCCGCGCAATTTGTTATGTGAGGATTTGGGTAAAACTACTGGCTGCTTGGTTTCGGTCAGCACCGCCGCTTGAAGGCCTTCAGGCCGGTTTGAACAATGCGCGCCTGAAATGCGGCGCGCGCCGGATTAACTTTCGGTAGCGAACTGCGCCACGGTTTCGGCCATCGCCGTAAATTGCACATGCCCGGCATTTGCCAGATTGCTGCCGCCATCGAAACGGCGCACCTGTACCGGCACGCCCGCCGCAATTAATTTGGCGGCGTATTGCTCCGCTTCATCGCGCAAGGGATCGCGATCGGCGGTAATCACCAGCGCCGCCGGCAAACCGCCCAGGCGGCGTGAATTCAACGGCGACGCATAGGGATGCATCGCATCGCCCGCAGACGGCAAATAATCGGCCCAGCCCTGACGGCAAGGACAATCGCCGGCCGCGCGCATCGATGGCGTGGTCTGGAACGGATCCAGCATCGGCGTGATCAGCAATTGCGCTTTCAACGCCGGACCGTTCGGTACCGCGCGGTCACGCGCCACCAAGGCCGCGGCCGCCGCCAGATTGCCGCCGGCCTGGTCGCCCGCCACGATCACCCGTGCCGGATCGGCGCCGATCGAAGCGGCATGGCGCCATGCCCATTGCAACGCTTCATAGGCCAGCTCAACCGTGCGCGGGAAATGCAATGCCGGCGCCAGCGGGTAATCGACACAAGCCACCACGGCTTGCGTCGCCAGACTTTGCGCCAGGCTATCGGCATCGGCCACCGAACCGCAATTGAACAGGCCGCCATGGAAATACAGGATCAATGGGAGTCCTGCCGATTTCGGACGCTTGCCAAAAATCCGCAAGGTGACGCTTACGCCATTCTCCTTATCCGGAAACTGCGCAAAGCTCGGCACGGAAAACGCATTCGATGTTTTCAACATATTCATGATCGCGCCCGGCTCAAGGCGTCGACGCGGTCACCATCGCCGCGATATTGCCCAGCGACTCGGTAGCGCCCGCCGAAATATTGCCGCCGCTTATCGCGCTTTCGTAAATCAAATCCATTACCGGCGCGTGATGCAATGCAGCAACAATGGCCAGCGTGCCTGCGGCAGCAACAGTGACTTCGATCAAATGGGATTTCATTTGTAACTCCATGCTTCAATTGTGTAGCGATGTAATAAGTATAGTTATCGCTGAATCAAAGATAAATCAGGCAATACCGGAATCACTGTCATGAAATACCATACAATCGTTTTATGTCCGTTCGTCAATATCTTGGCCTCTTTCCTATGAAAATAAATAATAAGGCCCAATTTTCCGGCTAACGCCATTGCTGCTATGCAATGCTCACGAACGCATTAAATAGCGATTACTACGAATTAAACCGGACTTTATAGCGCTTGTTTTCTGGTGTCAAGGAGTTTACTATCGATCGCTATGAAAACCACAACACACGCTTTATCCACCGACGCGCCGCGCAAAAAACCGGGCCGGCCGCTGTCGTTCGATCGCGAGTTAGCGCTGGAACAGGCAATGCTGGTGTTCTGGCAATATGGTTACGACACCACGTCGCTGAACGATCTGACCACGGCAATGGGGATTACGCCACCCAGCTTGTATGGTGCGTTCGGCGATAAGGAAACCTTGTTTCTGGAAGCGGTGCAACGGTACACCGAGAAGCACGAAGAAAAAATATCGCGCATCCTGGCGGAAGCACCGAGCGCACGGGAAGCCGTAAAGCAGTTGCTGGAAAGCGTCGCCATCGAACATACGTGTCCACAGCATCCTCCCGGCTGCATGATGGAAACCGTCGTCACCAATTGCACCGCCGCCTCAACCCATCTGCAGACAACCCTGGCTGAGATGAAAGACCGTAAAAAAGAACGTTTTACCGCCCGCATTCAACGCGGTATCGACGAGGGCGAATTGCCACCCGGCGTCAGCGCCGAAACACTTTCCGATTTTTATATAACGATCTTGAACGGCATGACCGGGCAAGCGCGGGATAAAGCCAGCTGCGCGCAATTGCAAAGCGTAGTGGCGATGGCCATGAACGCCTGGCCAATCGGCTAAAATCCGCAGCATCATTTCACCTTTCCGGACAATTACATGGATCGCTTCGACACGATGCTGGCGTTCACGCGGGTGGTGGAACTAAGCAGCTTCACCAAAGCCGCGGTCTCGCTGAATTTACCGAAAGCGACTGTATCTTCCCAAGTGCTGGCGCTGGAAAAGCGCTTGCGCGTCAAGCTGCTGCACCGGACCACGCGCCACGTCAGCGTGACCGCGGACGGCGCCGCCTACTACGAACGCGCAATCCGCCTGCTGAACGAACTGGACGAAACCGAAGCGTCGATCAGCAACGCCACCACCACGCCGAAAGGCCGCTTGCGGGTCGACGTGCCAGGCTCTATCGGACGCCGTATTCTGATCCCTGCATTGGCTGATTTCTTTAGCCGGTATCCGGAAATCGAACTCGAAGTCGGCTGCACCGACCGTCCGGTGGATCTGCTGCATGAGGGCATCGATTGCGTCATCCGCGGTGGCCTGGTATTGGATGAATCGCTGGTGGCGCGGCGGCTGGGCGACTTACCGCTGGTGACCTGCGCCAGTCCGGGCTACATCGAAAAATACGGTATGCCGGGATCGATCGCCGATCTGGAACGGCATACCCTGGTGCACATGTTTTCATCGAAAACCGGCAAAAATTTCGCCTTCGATTTTTTAGTGGATGGCGTCAATGTGCCGATCCTCGGCCTTCAACAGCTTTCCTTCAACGATCTGGAAGCATGCGTATCGGCGGCAATCGCCGGGCTGGGCATCGTGCAGATGCCGGTGTTCATGGCGAAGGAGGAAATGGCGGAGGGGAAGTTATTGTGCGTGCTGCCGGACATCGAAATAGATACGGTACCGCTGCATATTCTGTACCTGCAGAATCGTCATCTGTCGACCAAGGTCCGGGCATTTGTGGAATGGGTCGCCGAGCTGATCGATTCGGACCGTTATGTATTGCCGCGCACCGGTCCGGGCGGTTCCCGCAGTCCCTTGGGGCAACGCTGATGCTTATTCAGCCGCGATCCAACGCGTGGCCCGCGGCGACCCAGGCGTCGATTCCGCCACTGAGCGGGCGTACCTTGCTGTAGCCGCGCGCCATCAATTGCTTGGCGACTTGCGCCGCCGAAGCTTCATTCGGGCAAGCGCAATAGACGATGATTTCGCTATCGACCGGCGCATTCAATTCGAAGCTGCCGATATCTTTGCTGAACACAGAGGTCGCACCGGGAATCCGGCCTTCCTGCTGCGATAGCGAAGTGCGCACATCGACGATAGTCGGCTCCATGCCGTCCTCAAATAATTGATGCAATTCATCCACCGAAATCCGCGCCATGTGCAAGGAAGCCATGAAGCGTTTTCGTTGCCACCATTTACGCGCAATGAAAATCAGGAAGCCGCCGACAATCAGCAACAAACCCCATTCGCCCAGTTGCTGCAGCACCGCCAGCAAATCGTCGACGCCGTCGCTGAATAAAGTCCCGAGAAAAATTCCCAGGCCGGCCCAGAGCGCCGCACCCAGCGCATCGAAAATCACGAAGCTCAAGGTACGCGTGCCGATTGCGCCGGCCAGCGCGCTAGCGACCGAAGCAAAGCCGGGAATGAATTTGGCGATCAACAGCGACGGCGCGCCGAAGCGGGAATACGACATTTCGGTTTGGCGCACACAGGAATCAGGCGACAAGGATATGCGGCACAGCAGCGACAACACGCGGCGGCCGTAGCGGCGGCCCAGTTGGAACCAGACGTAATCGGCAATCAGCGCGGCTGCCACGGCAGTGAGCAGCAAAAGCGGCAGCGAATACTGGCCGCGGTAGGCCAGTGCGCCGGTAATGATCAACGTGGGATAGGCGGGCAGCGGTACGCCCAATTGTTCCAGCAAGATATTGGCAAACACCAGCAGCAGCCCGTATTGCTCAATCATCTGAAACAGGTAAGTCATGATGTACAGCCTTTTTAAATCAGTACAAATTTTACCTCGGAGGCCAAATTCCTCAAAAATTCTCCGTATCGGGCGCGGTCATTAAATGACCCAACTTGCTTTCTTTCGTATTCAAATAACGATCATTATGCGGATTACGATTGACCAGCAGCGACATCCGTTCGACCACTTCAATGCCGAAGCTTTCCAGCGCGGCGATCTTGCGCGGATTATTCGTCATCAGGCGCACCTTGCGAATGCCGAAATAGGCAAACATCGGCCGAAATGCATCGTAAGTACGCATATCGTCGGCGAAACCCAGACGCCGGTTGGCTTCTACCGTATCGGCGCCGGCGTCTTGCAGACGATAGGCGCGCAATTTGTTGATCAGCCCGATGCCGCGGCCTTCCTGGCGCAGATAAAACACCACGCCGCGCCCTTCGGCCGCAATTTTCTGCAACGACGCTTCCAGTTGCGCACCGCAGTCGCAGCGTTGACTGAAAAGCGCATCGCCGGTCAGGCATTCGGAATGCACCCGCGCCAGCACCACTTCGCCGTTATCGACGGCGCCCAGCGTCATCGCCAGATGCTCCTTGCCGGAAACCTGGTCGACAAACGCGTGCAACTGAAATGTCGCCCAAGGGGTCGGCAAATCGCAAGTGGTCACGTATTCCAGAGTTTCCTCACCGGATAAGGCGGGCTGGACTTGGGGGCTGGACAACATTACTTACCTCGAAATAAAAATATTCATACCGTAATACCGCCTTTTCAGATCCTGCAGTGCCTTCGATAAACGACGCCGCTCAGGGGCGCAGTCAATATCGAAGGCGCAACTATCCGGGCATAGCGCAGGATACTACGGACTGTCAGATCATGCAGGCAGCAACTCGGCCAAGGCGCTGCGCGACCGGGCAACCGCCTGGTTGACCGCTTCTTCACCCATCCCCAGACCTTCGGTGTGAATAAATGTGATATCGGTCAGGCCGAGGAAGCCTAAAACAGCGCGCAAATAGGTTTCATGAAAATCCATGCCGACGGCCGGACCGTGACTATACACGCCGCCGCGCGCAGTGAAGATATAGATTTTCTTGCCTTGCAGTTGGCCGATCGGGCCTTTTTCGGTGTACTTGAACGTGATGCCTGCGCGCGCCACGTGATCGATCCAGGCCTTGAAGCCCGAGCTGATCGAAAAGTTGTACATCGGCGCGCCGATCACGATGATGTCGGCCGCCTGCACTTCTGCAACCAGCGCGTCCGAAAGTTGCAGGGCCTGATTCTGTTCCGGCGAACGCTTATCGGCCGGGGTGAAAAATGCGCCCATGGTGGCTTCGTCCAGATGCGGCAGCGGCTTGCCGGCCAGATCGCGTTCGATGACGATATCCCTGCCCTTGGTTGCCAGCTTGGCCAGGAACTCGCCGCTCAAGGTGCGCGAATGGGAACCGCTGCTGCGAATGCTGGTGTTCAAATGAAGAATAGTGCTCATGATGAATTCCTTGAAACGATGACGAATAATTTGATGAAGATGCTGCCGCCTTGGCGGCAGCACCCGGATAAACCTGGAAAACGATGGGATTACCGTAATCGGCCGCTTACTTCGTGACGCCGAGCGCTGCGCGTTCGGTTTGAATAACCATCAACATGCCGCCGAAGATCGCCACATTCTTCAGGAAATTGGTGATCTGATTCGAGAAATTGGCCGGGTCTGCATTCCAGAACGCATGGAATATGACGGTGGTGGGAATCAGGAACAAGGCCAGCACCATCGAACCGTACAGCGCCTTCCAGCCGGTAATCAGACTCAAACCGCAGCCAATTTCAATTGCGATTGTGATGACCAGCAACACGTTGACCATCGGCAGGCCGGCGCTGGTCATATAACCGGCCATGCCGGCAAAACCCATGATTTTGAATACACCGGAGATCAGAAAGAGGGCGCCGATAAACGCGCGTCCGACTGGATAAGTAATTTTGGAAGGCATGATTGTTTCCCTTTGTTTTAATAAAAGTTGTTTGTTATTGCGGTAGATCGAACACTAAAACTTCTGCTGCTTCGGCCTGCATCAAAGTGATTTGGCTTTCGTCCGATATCTTCAAAGCATCGCCGCCATGTAGCGTGATGCCATTGACCTGCACCGTGCCGCGCACCACATGAACGTAACCGAGGCGGCCTGCAGCCAAGGTATGTCCCAGCACATCGGCGCCATTCAATATCGATGCATAAATCGATGCATCCTGATGAATCTGCACCGAACCTTCGCGGCCGTCCGGCGACGCGATCAGGCGCAGGAGGCCAGTCTTCGAAGCAACGTCGAAATGCGTTTCGGCATAGCTGGGGGCGATGCCCGTCACATTCGGCTCGATCCAGATTTGCAGAAAATGCACCTCTTCCGTGGCCGAATGATTGAATTCGCTATGCCGCACGCCGGTGCCGGCGCTCATGCGCTGCACATCGCCGTAATGCAATACCGAACCGGAGCCCATGCTGTCCTTGTGTTCCAGCGCACCATTGATCACATAGGAAATGATTTCCATATCCTTATGGCCATGGGTGCCGAAACCCATACTTTGCGCAACGCGGTCTTCATTAATCACGCGCAATGGGCCAAAACCCATATGCAGCGGATCGTGATAGTTCGCGAATGAAAAACTATGCTGCGATTTGAGCCAACCGTGATCGCCGGTACCGCGAGACTGACTTGAACGAACCTGTAACATTTGATCTTCCTTTCGTGTCGCTTTCCGCCTTTTCACTTCATTTGAAGTTCAGGGCGGGGCGGATATGCAATAATTTCGAATCTGTTATTTTTATGCCGTCCTGGGCGTCGCTGCGCTTGAGATCGGATTACTTCAACTGATGAAACGTAGTATGCGCGCCGCCAAAACAAAAGAAAAACGGATAATTTACCTTCCTATCATCGAAAAAATCGAACATCGAAAAAGCGCCAGAAAATGCTAAAAATCAGCCTTGAAGCCCTGCAAATACTGGATGCCATCGACCGGCGCGGCTCGTTTTCGGCTGCCGGGGCGGAATTGTTCCGCGTGCCTTCGACTATTTCGTACACTGTTTCCAAGCTGGAACAGGATCTCGGCGTACTGGTATTCGATCGGTTGGGGCCCAAGGTCAAATTGACGCTGGCGGGTGAAGAGTTGCTCAAGGAGGGGCGTTATCTGCTGAAGGCCGCGGAAGACCTGGAACATCGGGTGCGCCGCGTCGCTTCCGGCTGGGAAACCGAATTGTCGATCGATCTCGAACTGCTGTTCGAGCCGATCGCGCTGAAGGAAGATATCGAGGCATTTTATAAGGTCGCGGACCGCACCCGGCTGCGCTTCGGCCAGGGCGCATTGGCCGGCACCTGGGAAGCGTTGCAGGACCGGCGCACCGATCTGCTGGTCGGCGCCGTCGGCAACGGGCCGCCGGGCGGCGGCTATCGCGCTATACCAATGGGGACAATTCCCTTCGTGTTTGCGGTGGCACCGAGCCATCCGCTGGCGGCCATCGACAAGCCGTTGGGTAAAGCCGAACTGCTCGGCCATCGCGCTATCGTGGTTTCGGATACGGCGCGCAAAGTACCGACGCGCACAGTCGGGCTATTGTTCGGCCAGGATGCGCTGACCGTACACGACATGCACAGCAAATACGAAATGCAATTGGCCGGCCTCGGCTTCGGCCATCTGCCGGAACCCTACGCCCGCAGCGCGCTGGCATCCGGTAAATTGGTCCAGAAGCAGACCGTCGAGCAAATTCCAAACGACACGCTGTATCTGGCCTGGCGCCACGGCGACGAGGGCGCCGCGCTGAACTGGTGGGTGGAGCGCCTGAGCCGCCCCGGAACCCTGGAACGCCTATGCGAGTATATGCCGGGCATGGCGCCAAAACGCGCCGAAAAACGTAGCACTTAGACAACATTCAAAACGATTTAACATCAATTTTTCTAAGGATTACGTAAATCTAATACGCAAACCGGACCGAGCGCTCTTATGATTCGTTCTACACGCATTAAAAGATGCCGGTAAAGCCTGTCGGACAGGGGGGCTACGGCAAATAACGGACACGGGGAAAGTCCACCGCAGACCGAATCAATCTGCAAGGTCACAGGATGCGAAAAGTAGTCAAAATGTTGGGGGCACCGCTCTCGGCGCCGTTGGCCCTGATACTGGGCTTGTGCGTCACGGCAATGTTATTTACCGGCACCAAACGGCTGGAAGACGACAAAGTCGCGCTTGCGTTCGAACAACGCGCCGAATTAAGCATCTCCACGGTCCGCCACGGCATGGACGAAGCGGTGCAGGTGCTGACCGTCATCAACCAGTTGTTCGCTTCCGTCGACGGCGTCAGCCGCGACCAGTTCCGCACCTTCACGGCGCCGCTGTGGCAACGCTATCCCTACATCCAAGCTTTCAATTACCACCGCTTTTTACCGCAAGCCGACCGCGAAGCCTACGAGCATGAAATGGCCCGGCGATTCCATCGTCCGGGTTTCAAGGTTTCCGACGGTAACGGATCGGTGCCGTCGGCGCCGATCAAGGATCACTATTACATCGTCGATTATCTGGAACCGCAGTCAGGCAATGAAGCCGCACTGGGACTGGACGTATCGGGCACTGCGTCCGTCATGGATGCACTCATGCGCGCCGTCGATACCAATGCCGCCGCATCCACCGATCTGTTGAAACTGGCGCAGTCCATGGACGATCACGGCTTTCTGGTGCTCATGCCGATCTACCGGGCCGGCACCGATATCGCCGATCCGGAAGCGCGCCTCAAAGGCCTGGTCGGCGATACCGCAGCGGTTTTCCGGGCCGGCAATCTTCTTCAGAAAACCTTGGCGGCAGCCAATCTGCTGGCCATGCAGGACGCGATCATCGACGTCTATAGCTACAGCTCGGCGCACGGACGCGTTCTGCTGTTTCACAACGACAATACGCCAACGCCGAGCCCGGTTCTGCAAATGCTGCCGAACTGGCTGGTCTACGACAAACCGCTGACCAGCACGCGCACGCTGCCCATTGCCGCGCAAAATTGGGAAATCGTGGTGAGCTCCGCACCGGTGCCGCTGACGCAAAATCATCTCAGTTCATTGCTGGTGCTGGTAGCCGGCTTGCTGCTCACACTGATGGCGGCGGCTTATTCGTATGCGTTGTCCATGCGTTCGCGCAGGGTGGAAAAACTGGTGGAAGAAAAAACCATCGAACTGCGGCTGACCAACGAACTGTTATCGGAAGATATCCTGGCGCGCCGGCAAGCCGAAATGGCGTTGAAGCTGCGCGAACGCGCCATCGAAGCCAGCGCAAACGCCATCCTGATCCTGCGCGCCGATGGCGATTATCGGATCGAATATGTCAATCCCGCTTTCGCGCGCATCACCGGCTATCAGACCGACGAAATCGTCGGCCGCGGCATTCGGATACTGGAAGGCAGCCGCACCGACCCGGACAGCCTCAAGCAGATTTATCTGGCCATACGCGAACAGCGCGAAGGTAATGCGGTCATGCGCCATCACCGCAAGGACGGCTCTTTGCTGTGGTGCGATTTTTACATTGCACCGGTACGCGATGCCGACGGCGACGTCAGCCATTTCGTGGCGGCGCTGTACGACATCACTTCGATGAAACGCTATGAATCGGAACTTGAATTCCAGGCCAGCCGCGATACGCTGACCGGCCTGGCCAATCGGGTGATGCTGCATGACCGCCTGAGTCTGGCGATTGCACAGGCCAAGGAAGAGGAGCAGATCGTCTGGGTGGTGTTCGTCGATCTGGACCGCTTCAAATTCATCAACGACACGCTGGGCCATCGGGCCGGCGATCTGCTGCTCAAGACGCTGGCCCGGCGGCTGTACCGCAGCCTGCGCCCCTTCGATACGGCGGCGCGGCTGGGCGGCGACGAATTCGTACTGATACTGCCGCAGCGCGAAGGCCACCGGCTGGATGCGCGCTGCCTGCAAAACATCATGGACGCCATCGCCGCGCCGGTCAGCGTCGAAGGCCATAACTTTTTCCTGACCTGCAGCCTCGGCATTGCCAAATATCCGGCCGACGGCGAGGACCCCGAACAGCTGATCAAACACGCCGATATCGCGATGTACCGCGCCAAGCAGAACGGACGCAATAATTTCCAGTTCTATACGCCGGCCATGAACGAACAGGCGCTGGAGCGCTTACAGATCGAAAGCAATTTACGCCGCGCGCTCGAACGCGGCGAATTCGTTTTGCATTACCAGCCGAAGGTCGATGTGGCGAGCGGTCGCATATCCGGCATGGAAGCGCTGATCCGCTGGAGCCATCCCGAACTCGGCATGGTGCCGCCGGGCCGTTTCATCGGACTGGCTGAGGAGACCGGCCTGATCGTGCCGATCGGTGCCTGGGTCACGCACACCGCATGCGCGCAAAACAAGGCCTGGCAAGATGCCGGCCTGCCGCCGGTCCGGGTTTCGGTGAACTTGTCTGCGCGCCAGTTTGCGCAGAATAATCTGGTGCAATCGATCGCCGACGTGCTGCGGGAAACCGGATTGGAAGCACGCTACCTGGAAATCGAATTGACCGAAAGCCTGGTGATGACCGATGTCGACCACGCCATCAAAGTACTGCAACAGCTCAAGCTGCTGGGCGTCAAACTGTCCATCGATGACTTCGGCACCGGTTATTCGAGCCTGGCCTATCTGAAGCGTTTCCCGATCGATGTGCTGAAGATCGATCAATCGTTCGTGCGCGATATCGCCGCCGACTTCAACGATGCGGCGATTACCGTATCGATCATTTCACTGGGCCACAACCTGAAGTTGAAAGTGATTGCCGAAGGCGTCGAGACGGAGGAGCAACTGGCCTATCTGCGTCATCACGGCTGCGACGAAGTGCAGGGTTATTTATTCAGCCGGCCGTTGCCGCCGGCCGAATTCGAAGCCAAGTTGCGCGAGAATTTTTTCGCGCTCGCCGGCGTGCCGCTCCCGACTTGAAAATCAAGCGGCAAATCCGCCATCGATCGTTAAGCTGGCGCCAGTAATATAAGCAGCTTCCGGACTGGCCAGATAAGCCACGAACCCGGCAATTTCCTGATCCGTGCCGTAACGCCCGAGCGCCATCATGCCTTTTAACGTTTCGGCAAATTCGCCGCTGGCCGGATTCATATCGGTATCGACCGGGCCGGGCTGCACGTTATTGATCGTGATGCCGCGCGGGCCGAGGTCGCGCGCCAGGCCGCGTGTCAGGCCGACCAGAGCGGACTTGCTCATCGCATAGGGGGCGCCACCGGCAAACGGCATGCGTTCCGCATTGGTGCTGCCGATATTGATAATCCTGCCGCCCTCGTGCATATGCCGCACCGCCGCCTGCGTCGCCACGAAAACGCTGCGCACATTGATCGCCAGCGTACGGTCGAAATCTTCCAGGCTGAATTCATCGATATCGCCCAGCGCCAGCACGCCCGCATTATTCACCAGGATATCGATACGTCCGAAAGCCGCCGCGGCCTGCGCAACTGCGCCCTTGATCGCGTCGGCATCGGCGCTATCGGCCCGGATCGCCTGCGCACGGCCGCCGGCGGCTTCGATGTCGGCCACGACTTGCGCGGCGCGCTCGGGGGAACTGATGTACGTGAATGCGACGATGGCGCCGTTGGCCGCCAGGCGTTTGGCGATCGCGGCGCCGATGCCGCGCGAGCCGCCTTGAATGAAGGCCACTTTACCGGCCAGAACCTTGGCTTGGGTTTGCGATTGATTTGCTTGGGTTTGCTGCGTTTGGCTGGACATTTTTTTCTCCGTTTGATTGAATTGATTGCGTTGACAAGCGAAGTATTCCACTATCATTATGTTGTTACTAGATCATAATTAGCGCATTCACTTCAAACTAAAAGTTTAAAATTGACCATGGAAACGATGATCGGCTTACAGTGTTTTGTCCGCAGCGCCGAAGCCGGCAGCTTTTCGGAAGCGGCGCGGCGGCTCGGCATCAGTTCGGCGGCGGTCGGGAAAAATGTGGCTCGGCTGGAGACCGATCTGGGCGTGCGCTTATTTCACCGCAGCACCCGCAGCCTGGCATTGACCGAAGCGGGCGAACGTTTCCTGCAGGAGATCGGCGGCGGGCTGGCGTCGATTCAATCGGCGGTTGCCAATCTGGCCAGCAGCGAAGGGCAACCGGCAGGCGCGCTTAAAGTCAGCATGGGAACCGGATTCGGACGCACTTATATGGTGCCGATGCTGGCGCCGTTTCTGGCGCGCTACCCGGCCATTGCGCCGGATTGGCATTTCGAAAACCGCCAGGTGGATCTGATCGGAGAGGGTTTCGATGCGGCCATCGGCGGCGGCTTCGAACTGCCGCCGGGCGTGATCGCGCGCGAACTGGCGCCGGCGCATCGCGTGCTGGTGGCCGCGCCCGATTACCTGGACGGCAAACCGCCGCTGAAATCGCCCGCCGATCTGGCCGCCTTCGACGGCATTTACATCCGGTCGCCGCAAACCGGGCGCATCCGCGCCGCCACATTGCGTAATTGCGCCAATCAGCAAATGCCGGTAACGCTGCGCGTGCGCATGACGATGAGCGATCCCGAGGCCGCTTGCGAGAGCGCGCAGATGGGTCTCGGTATTGCGCTGGTCAGCTTGCCGAATGCGCTGCCGTTCCTGGACAGCAAAGCCGTAGTGCGGGTATTGCCGGATTGGTACGTCGATGGCGGCACGCTGTCGCTCTATTTTGCCGCCCAAAAATTACTGCCTGCGAAGACCCGCGTGTTTGTCGATCATGTTGTCGAACACTTTCGCGAACACCAACTCGCCAGGCGTTTTTTAGCTTATTAAAGATATGCCCGGTTTCCTGCTTATATATTTGCTTTAAAGGAGCCCCTTGTCCTTCGATACCACCACCGCCAATAAATCCAGATACCGCTTCGAAGACCGCGATCGGGTCTGGCTGTTCGGTTATGGTTCGCTGATTTTCAAAGCGGATTTCCCGTTCATCGAACGACGCCAGGCATCGATACAAGGCTGGACGCGGCGCTTCTGGCAAGGCTCGCACGATCATCGCGGCACGCCTGCATCGCCCGGACGCGTGCTCACGCTGACGCCGCAAACCGGCGCGGTCTGCGCCGGCATGGCGTATCTGATTACACCGGAAGTGTTCGATCATCTCGACCATCGCGAAAAGAACGGTTATCTGCGGCTCAGCACCGATATCCTTTTCGAGGATGGCATGAGCGAACAAGGCTTGGTGTACGTCGCCGACAAAGACAACGCGGCGTTTCTGGGCCCGGCGCCGGAGCGCGACATCGCGCGGCAGATTGCCGCCGCGGCCGGGCCCAGCGGCCGCAATCGGGACTACCTGACCGAACTCGCCGGCGCGCTACGCCGGCTCGGCCAGGACGACGCGCACGTGTTTGAAATTGAACAACATCTGAAGCAATTGACCTAGGGAAGCACTTCACAATTTCGTAATAAGAAATACCAGTTTCCAAATTCAATTCCTTATTGAATCTTTCTACAGCATAGCCGTCAGAACAAACCTGACGCGCCGATCTTTATCGGCAAGCATGGTTTCGAACATAGATATTTCGACAACATCGGCTAATTCTATGTGAATGTCTCCGAATACCATGTAAAGCGCACTCATGTACGTTTAAAGGAGTTAATCATGATCAAAAAAGCATCGGCAGTGTGGAAGGGGAGCCTGAAAGAGGGCGGCGGCACTATTTCCACCGAGACCGGCGTGCTCGATAAAGCCCCTTACGGTTTCAAGGCGCGTTTTGAAAACGGCAAGGGCACCAACCCGGAAGAATTGATAGGCGCAGCACATGCAGGATGCTTTTCGATGGCGCTCTCGATGATCTTGGGCGAAGCCGGCCTGACCCCCGAAATAATCGAAACCCAAGCCGACGTCACCCTCGAAAAACTCGATAGCGGCTTTGAGATCAGCATGGTGCATCTCACAGTTTCGGCAAAAGTCCCCGGCGCCAGCAAAGCGCAGTTCGATGAGCT
Organism: Herbaspirillum sp.; assembly: GCA_036500325.1. GTDB lineage: Bacteria > Pseudomonadota > Gammaproteobacteria > Burkholderiales > Burkholderiaceae_D > Herbaspirillum. The sequence goes on from DASYCG010000070.1 coordinate 31,360, forward strand.
GGCCGCCAAGGCCAAAGCCGGTTGCCCGGTCTCCAAATTGCTCAAAGCGGAAATCACCATGGATGCGCAACTGGCGCCCTGAGACCGTTCTTTGCGGGCGGCTGATGTCGGCTGATGTCGATACGCACGCCGCCCCCTCATCGCCAAAGGAATTCTGAAATGAACAATCTCGGCAATATGCCACGCAACAATGACGTGGAGAGTATCAAAACGTCCATTTCGAATAAATTGATTTATTCGGTCGGCAAGGATCCATCGACCGCGCACGTCGAAGATTGGCTGCGCGCAGCCGAGCTGGCAGTGCGCGATCGCCTGGTCGAACGCTGGATGGAGACCAACAGTGCCTACGACATCCAGGAGCCGAAGCGGGTCTATTACCTGTCGATGGAATTTCTGATCGGCCGCACGTTTACCAATGCGCTGCTGGCACTGGGTATTTATAACGAAATGAAAGCGGCGTTGGCTGCGCTGGATGTCGACATGGAAGGGGTCGTCAATGTCGAACCGGACGCCGCGCTGGGCAACGGCGGCCTGGGCCGGCTGGCGGCGTGCTTCCTGGATTCGATGGCGACCCTGGGCGTTACCGGCATGGGTTACGGCATCCGTTACGACTACGGCATGTTCCGCCAGCAGATCGTCGACGGCATGCAGATCGAAAGTCCGGATTATTGGCTGGCCGGCGGCAATCCGTGGGAATTCCCGCGGCCTGAAGTCCAATACCGGGTGCGATTCGGCGGGCATATCGAACACATCGGCGACAAGCCGACCTGGGTCGGTTCGCACGACGTACTGGCCACCGCCTACGACACCATCATCCCCGGCTACGCCACCGAAACCGCCAATACGCTGCGCTTGTGGTCCGCCAAGGCGACCTCGGAAATCGATCTCTCTGCATTCAATCAGGGCAATTACCTGGGCGCGGTCTCGCAAAAAAATAATTCCGAAAACGTTACGCGCGTGCTGTATCCGGATGATTCCACGCTGTCGGGCCGGCAACTGCGCCTGCATCAGGAATATTTCTTCGTCTCGGCCAGTCTGCAGGATTTGATTCGGCGCTATCTGCGCAAGCACGATAATTTCGATAGCCTGGCCGATAAAGTCGCCATCCATCTCAACGACACGCATCCGGTGCTGGCCGTGCCGGAATTGCTGCGCATCCTGATCGATGAGCACGATATGGAATGGGAAAAAGCCTGGGGGCTGGCGCAGAAAATCTTTTCCTATACCAATCACACGCTGATGCTCGAAGCGCTGGAAACCTGGCCGGTCGATATGCTCAGCGCGGTGCTGCCGCGCCATCTGAATATCATCTTCCTGATCAACGCCGAATTTCTGGCCCGCGTCAACGAAACCCACGGCGTCGATATCGAACGCATGCGCAACCTGTCGCTGGTGGACGAGGGCAGCGAGCGGCGGGTACGCATGGCGTATCTCGCCGTGGTCGCCAGCCACAGCATCAACGGCGTATCGAAACTGCATACCGAATTGATGCGGCAATCGATTTTCAAGGACTTCGAGAAAATCTTCCCGGAACGCTTCAATAACAAAACCAACGGCATCACGCCGCGGCGCTGGCTGTCACAGGCAAACCCAGCCCTATCGGCATTGATCGATTCGAAAATCGGGCCGGACTGGCGGCGCAATCTGGACCGGCTCACCGCCTTGAAGGAATTCGCCGGCAATGCGGGTTTTGTGGATGCTTTCCGTAATGCCAAACAACAAAACAAGCTGCGGCTGGCGCAGTGGATCCGGGCCCATCAAGGCATCGATATCAACACCGTTTCGCTGTTCGACGTTCAGGTAAAACGCATCCACGAATACAAACGCCAGTTGCTGAATGTGCTGCATGTGATTACGCGCTACAACCGGATTATCGATAACCCGGGCGGAGAAGGTGTCAGGCGCACCGTGATCTTTTCGGGCAAGGCAGCGTCGGCGTATCACATGGCGAAGACCATCATTCACCTGATCAACGGTGTCGCCGACACGATCAATAACGATCCCCGGGTCGGCGATCGTCTGAAGGTGGTGTTTATGCCGAATTACGGTGTCAGCCTGGCCGAGCTGATCATTCCGGCGGCCGATTTGTCGGAACAGATTTCGCTGGCGGGCACCGAAGCATCCGGCACCGGCAATATGAAGTTGAGTTTGAACGGCGCGCTGACCATCGGCACGCTGGACGGCGCCAATGTCGAAATCCTGGATCAGGTCGGCAGCGACAATATTTTCATCTTCGGCCATACCACGCAGGAAGTGGAAATGATCAGGGCACAGGGTTATCAGCCGAATCAGTATTACGCAGCCAACGCGGAATTGAAAACGGTGCTCGACCAGATTCATCAGGGATTTTTCTCGCCCGATGAACCGACCCGTTTTCACACCATCTTCGATGAGCTGGTCAATTTCGGCGATCGTTATTTATTGTTGGCGGACTATGCCAGTTATGTCGCCATGCAGGATAAAGTCGATGCGCAGTATCGGGACTCGGATGAATGGCATCGCAAGGCGATCGTTAATGTCGCCGGCATGGGGCCGTTTTCATCGGATCGCACAATCGCCGATTATGCGAAGAATATCTGGCATGTCGGGCCGATGCACTAATGGACCGTAACAGTACGGTCCATTAGTCAGGGCAAACGCAGTTCGAACAATGCACCGCCGCCGAGGCTGTTGCCCAACACGGCCACACCGCTGCTATCGTCTTTGGTATGCGCGGCGGCGATGACATTGCACAAATCCATACCGAGCCCGGTGGAGGCGACCTTCTCTTTGGTGCCGATGCCGGGACCATCGTCCAGAATTGAAAACACCAGGAAGCCGTCGCGCTGCACGCACCCGATTTCGATGCGCGACAACGCAAAGCGCATCGCATTCTGCAACGCCGCTTCCAGCGCCAGCGTCACCAGGTTTTCGTCGAAAAAGGCGACTACAGGCATGGCCGCCGGACTGAGCGATAACGCAATGCCGGATTTTCCGATGCTGAGCTGGCCGATCAGTGCGGCCAGAAAATCGACTGGCGAAACGGCTTCGATCTGCGCCACCAGGCCTTGCGACGATGCTTTATACAAAGTAAGAAAGCCGACCAGCTTGTCCTGCAGATTCAGGCAAATGGTATGCGCATGCGCGGCTCGGGAGCGATCCGGTGCGTCCGTCAGTTGGCGTAATTCGCCTTCCAATATTGCCAAGGCATTTTTAATGTCATGCACAATAATTGCGGACAGCTTCGGATCCATGCTCAGCTCTTTGGTTGATTATTATTAAGTGCGCGTTGCAAGAAAAGGTGCATCTTTGCGACCCGTTCATTACCCGGTATCAGTTTATCCAGTTTTTTCAAATAAGCGTTGACGCGTTTGACGTATTCCTCATCCACGCCCTTCTGGCTCATCCATAATAAATAAATTTGCGCCGCTGCCATCAGCACGCCGGTATTCTCCGGCATATTATGCAAGGATTCTTCCAATTTGCTCACGGAGGCCTCGAATTGGGCGCTGCGCATCAGCACATTGGCCTCGGCAATCAATGCCAGGCATTCGTCTACCGAGCGATCGACCAGCGCCGGCACCAGATCCTCCTTGCCGGCCTCGCTCAGCACACGTTTGGCCTGCGCCACCAGGAACCTGTTTTCGTGATCCGATTTGACCGCATCGGAAATCAGTTCCGCCGCGTAATCGTCCTGCCCGACGGCAAACGCCGCCCTGGCCAATACCAGTGTGGCGCTGTCGCCGCGGGTTTCGCCGGCGTGTTCCAGCGCGATTGAAAACGCTTCCTTGGCTTGCGCCAGATCGCCCAGTTTGGCATACGCCTGCGCCTGCATTGCAGCCTGCGAAGCGACGAACTGCGGAGATTCCATATACCTGAACGGCACGCCGGTAAATACCTTCAGCGCGGCGTCCGCATTGCCGCTGTCGACGTACACCTGCGCCAGCGAAATCAGATCGGAAGCTTGCCCCGTCATCGATCCCTTGCTGAGTTTGACCGCTTGCGAAAAAGCATCTTCAGCCTGCGCCAGATCGCCGGTCCGGTAAGCAGCATCGCCCACCAGACGGCTGCGCGGGGCCGATGGAATAATACGCGCTGAACGGCTCAATGCATCCAGCGCGACATCGTCGTTGCCGGTGATTTCCGCAATGTGCGCGAGCAAATCGTAGGCTTCGATGTATTGGGTTTGTTTGACCAGCAGCGCTTCGACCATGACCCTGGCCTTTTCCGGCTGGCCGGCGATCACTTCGCATTTGGCCAGGCCGAGTGCGGCCCAAACCAGATCGCTGCGCAATGCAAGCGCGCGCTGGTATAGCGCGCGCGCCTCGTCCACACGGCGCAGTTCGAGCAACATGCGCCCTTTGAGCTTCATGATTTCGACGATCCATTTGGGCTGGGCCGCCAACAATTCATCGCAGGCAGCGATGGCGCCGGCGGTATCCTTGCGCGCCATGCAATGCGTAATCGGCAAAAAGGAATTTTGCTTGTCGAGCATGCGCTCGATGCGCTCGGCCAGTTTGGTGGCCGTCAGCGGCTTGATCATGTAAGCGTCCGGCTTGAATTCCGCCGCGCCGGCCACCGAGCTGTAGCTGCTCTCGGCCGTTACCATGATAAAGATGGTGGATTCGGGCAGCATATTGCGCGAGCGGAAAAACTCCAGCAAGTGCTGCCCATTGGTTTCCTTGTTCAGGTTGTAATCGCAAACAATCACATCGTAATTGTTGAGCTCGACATATTGGATCGCCTCATCGGGCGTAGCAGCCTGATCGACCTTGGTCATGCCGAGTTGACCCAGATGCAGGCGCATGTTTTGACGCATGCCGGCCTGATCGTCGATGACCAATGAACGCAGTGACGCCAGGCGGCTAAAAGAAACGGATGCCATAAATGAGAATATTGCAGATAAGCAAATAATTGATACGCAGGGTCGCCATCGTACTATAGAAGGCAACGAACCTCGGCCCGCACCGAAAAAATTAATCCGGTCCGGCTGCCAACCGCGCGATTTCACGCTGCATATTGGCCATCGCGCTGCGATTATATTGGGCCGTGAAATAGGCATCGGCATACAGGCGCCCGGATTCGGCCTTGCCGTGCAAATACGTCAACACTTCGATCCGCTTGGTCCGGTAAACCTGGTCCGACGCCGATGGATATTCATCCCGGATGGATTCGGCATAAGCATCGTAGACTTCTTCGTCCTGCCCCAGAATGGCCAGGTCGATGGATACCATCGCCGCCTTCAATGGATGTTCGATGGCGGCAGTCTGCGAATGATCGGTTGCGCGAATCAGCGTCGCCACGTCGTCCGCCACGGCCGGATCGAGCGCGCTGCTCAGCCAGCAACGCGCACTCCGTTCTTCATCCGGCAGGCTGGCGGCATTCGCGGTCGAGGCCGAGGTCGACGCGCTGTGCACGATATCGTGAAACCAGAATGCTTTCTTGAGGATGGCAATGGCGGCCGGCGTTGCATTGGTATTCAAACCCCAGACCCGGATTTCGGTCAGGCCATGCACCAGTTGATCGAGGTTGTGGTATCGCCGCAGCGGGCCGCCGTAACCGGTAGGGCCGGTCAGGCGTTCGAACCATTTATCGGCGCGGCTTACCGCTTCCGGCGTCGCGCTTGGATAAGCCCACAACAATTCCCATTCTTTGCGCAGCCAATCCATGATCCAGGCGCGATGCGCCGGACCCGGCATGAATTTTTTGACATTCCAGTTCCAACCCACCGGCCCCTGCAGCGAACCGACGAAGCTGGAGCTGACCGACCCCAGATCGCGCGGCGGCATCACGAAAATGGTTTTCGCGCCATGCAGGACATCGACATTGGTTTGCTGGATCAGATTTTCGTAATCGAAATCGGCGGTGTTGCGGATGCCGCGGATCAGGTAATCGATCCCGTATTTCTTGGCGGCGCGCGCCGTGTAATCGCCTTTGACGATGACTACGCGGACGTTGTCCCAGCCGCGTTCTGCCGCGCTCAATTCAATGATCTGCTTGCGTTTTTCGGCGGGGAATTGCGGCCGCTTGGCGGGATTCTCAGACAGGAAGACCGTCACTTCTTCTGCCAGGGAACGCGCTTCGCCGATCACCCACATATGGCCGTTGGTGATCGGGTCCAGCGTACCGGAAAAGGCGATTTTTTTCATTGAGTCCGAGTAGCGAGAGATATCGCGCAAATGCAGTTGCTCAAATCGTATCATGGCAAAGGCCGGAGCAATGCTCAAAAAATGCCGGACGGCGTGAAGCGCCACAAGGTTGCGGCGTAAATATCGGTCCAGTACACCGATTGCGAACGTTCGCACCAGATGGCGCATTCGCCCAATTCGAATTGACGGTCGACAATCACATTTGCCTGCATGCGTTTCCTCCATTTGAATTTGGAGGACTCTATCGTTCGCGCATGAAAAACAACACCGACAAACTTGCGCTTTATCGGTGCTGCCGATGCCTTGCTACAGACTCACGCAGGCGAGCCGGACAAGAATGCCTTGACGCTGGGAATAGTCGGGTCTTCTTCGGAAATCTGCAGCGCCAGAGCGTGTGCCTTATCCATCAGGCCGCCTTCCTTGGCTGCATAGAAACCCTGCAAGCGCCCCTGAATGCGATACAGGCCGTCGAGCACGCCGATATTCGCTTCAATTAAACTGAGTGCGCCGATATAATCCTGCGTGTTGCGCAACGCAGCGGCCTGGATGATCAATTCCTTAGGAATGTTTTTTTGTTTTTTGGCGCCCATGACTGGGAATCCCTTCTCAAACAGCGTCTGCGCAGTGTGCGACCATCATCGATTAGTCGAGAATTCCGCGGTTCCGGCAAAGCTGTAATTGATATTACCGCAATCACGATAGAATTTCCTGACTAAATCTGGCGTGTTTCTTGACATGCGCTTACCTTATTTCTTGTTATCCTTTCATCGGAATCTTTGCTAAAACGGCAAGCAAATCCTGTCGATATTGCCGGTATGATGGACGACATACGCTCTGGCGCTTCAAACTTGGGAAACGGAATGGCAAAGAAAAAGAATGACGATCTCGATCCGGAAACCCTGGCCTTGATTCAATGGTGTACCGAAGTCGAACCGTTTCTGGTCGCGGGCGGCGCCACTTTGGCGCAAGCGCAGGATCACATCGAAGAAGAAATCGAATGGTTCACCGATCAGTTCTACGATGGGCTGACGCCGGAAGAAGCAGCGCAGGCGGCGCTGGCTTAAAAAGTTAAATCCCGGCCAAATCCGATGCACCGCCGCGCTATTGATCAAAAAAAAGACCGGCCGCATGAGCGGTCGATCTTTTTTCAGCCAAATCAGGCAGGCTTAATGCCGATAGTAGCCGTCATGGTAGTAGTAGCCATCGCGGCGATATTCACGCACGTACACCGGAGGCGGTTCGTAATACCGTGGCGCGGCCTGATAATAAACCTGTTCAGGCGGCGGGCCGTAATACGCCCGTGGCGGAGGTGCTTCATACACCGGTTGCGCCGAATTCGCGATGATCGATCCGACTGCTACCGCACCGAGAACGCCGGCTGCGATGGCGAGGCCGTTGCCGCCGCGACCGTGCGCGAATGCAGAGCTCGGTACCGATGATGCCATTACGCCAACTATAAGCAGGGCTGTTAAACTTTTTTTGCCGATCATGATGTACTCCTCTCGATTGAAGCGCAGTCTTCGCGCCACAACTGAAATATAGGGTAATTTTCCGGCATTTCGCCTCTTCCGGAGAATTCCTTACATTTATTACGGGAAACTACTTTGCGGGGTCTCCATTGATACATTGCGCTACATTACCTCTATAGAACGCAACAAATTCCGCCGCAGGCATCGCCTTGGCAAATAACCAACCCTGCCCGTATTCCACCTCCCGCGCCATCAGATAATCGGCCTGCATCTGGGTTTCGATGCCCTCGGCGACAATTTTCAGTTTCAGCGACTTTGCCATCGCGATAATGTGCGGCGTCACACTGCTGGTCGCCGAATCGGTGCAAATGGTATCGATGAACGATTTATCGATCTTCAACGCATCCAGCGGCAAATCCTGCAAATGCGACAAGCTGGAATAACCGGTGCCGAAATCGTCGATCAATATCGCATGGCCGTGTTCGCGGGCCTGTCCCAGCGTTTCGCGCGCGGCGTCGATATCCATGAAGCCACGCTCGGTGGCTTCCAGCCATATCTGGCGTTCTTCAATACCCGTGCCTGCCAGCGCCGCGTGGATAATCGGCAAAATACGGCCGGTCTTGATATCGCGTGCGCTGAGATTGACTGCGACATGCAGGCGGCGCGTGTCGCGTAATAAATCGCCAAGGTCGGCTATCACTGCTTCGACCACCTGATCGGTAATCGGCAAAATCAGGCCGCTTTCCTCGGCCAGCGGAATAAACAGATCAGGCCGCACCATCGTTCCGCCCGGCCGCCGCCAGCGCACCAACGCTTCGGCGCCGACGCAAAGACCGGTCTTCAATTCGATCAGGGGCTGATAATGCACGACGAACTCGCGACGCCGCACGGCGTTCGCCAATTCACCGCGCGGCGACAAACGCCGGCGCAAAAACCATACGACGACAGCAACCATCAGCGCCGCAATCAGGATGCCCAGCGGAATCATCATGAGCTGCTCTTTGCGCAGCCTTTCCGCTACCCGGCTGCGGGCCTCGATCACAATCGCTTTCAGACCGTCGCGCTCGCTGACGGCGATAAATTTATCGCCGTCCAGCGGCATGCGGCTGCCGTTGAGCTCGCGCGCCACCAGATCCAGATCCGGCGCATGCAAGGTGCCCAGCAACAAGCCGGTCGAGGTGCCGACCGCCAGCGACACATCGTCATCGGTCATGATATCGGCGAAGCGCACCGGATTGATCAGCGCATTGTGGTTTTTATAACGCACCTCGGTCATCAATTTGCCGTGGCTGATCATCGGATACACATTGAAGACGATTCCCAAGCCATCCGGCGTAACGAAATCGGGCGGCACCTGATGGATATCGCTACGCGTCATGCCCCACGATGAGCATTCCAGCAATCCATCGCTGCGGTAATAGCCGATTTCATCCACGCTGCGGGTATCCAGCGTGGTCTTGCGCATCAGTGCGATATGCGTCGCCGAACAGGGCACCACGTCGAGCTTATCGAAGGAACGCAAGGCCTTGCCGACTTCGCTGAAAGAGAAGCCGGCCCGGCTGATGGCACGATCTGCAAATTGCAGCAGCCGTTCCTGTTCGCCGGCCTGTGCGCGCTCCCACGACACGTAAAACATCGCCGCAATCGGGATGGCAGCGCCAATCAGCGCCAGCACGACTCCCGTCAGGATGACGCCTCTGCGGTTCATAATTGGCCCATAGTCAGTTTCTTATAATGTTTCGCCAAAGACACGAAATCGCTTTGCATCGTCTCAGTTTGCGTTGCTTTACTTGTAGGACAGCACACCAGCAGCATAGAATCATTTCACGCCGCTGTCGTCAATCGTCAACGGCATACCTGACGCTTCACTTGAATTCATTATTGAATTCATTTGCATCATTACCCCAAAAAACATCTTGTCGTTTTGCGGATATTTGGTTAGAAACTGTCGGATGTGCTGTGATCGAATTTGATTACATGACCCACGATAGGGTCTTTCCGGATTACCCGGACACTTTATCGAGGTGATGACAAATGCATATTCTCGTACTCGGCAGCGGCGTCATCGGCGTAACGACTGCCTACTATTTAACGCGCGCCGGCCATCAGGTGACCGTAGTCGATCGCGCATCCGGTCCGGCGCAAGACACCAGCTTCGCCAATTCCGGACAAATTTCCCCCGGCTGCGCCTCGCCCTGGGCCGCGCCGGGCATTCCGTTGAAGGCGCTGAAATGGATGCTGCAAAAACATCACGCGCCTTTATCGATCGCCCCCGACGGCACGCTGCTCCAGTTGCGATGGCTATGGCAAATGTTGCGCAATTGTTCGCAACCGCGCTACGCGATCAACAAGGAACGCATGGTGCGGCTGGCCGAATACAGCCGTGAATGCCTGCGCACCCTGCGCACCGATACCGGCATCGAATACGAAAGCCGCCAGCTCGGAACGCTGCAAATCTTCCGCACCCGGCAGCAACTCGATCATGCCGCGCAAGACGCCGAAATACTGCGTGAGAACGGCGTGCCGTTCGAATTGCTGACACCGCATCAGATCGCTACGGCCGAACCGGCGTTGGCTACCGCCAGCCACAGACTCACCGGCTGCATGCGTCTGCCGGACGACGAAACCGGCGACTGCCGCCTCTTCACCGCAGGCCTGGCCGCCATGGCGCAACAGTTGGGGGCAAAATTTCACTACGGTTCCCGCATCCACCGTCTGGTCCAGCAGGGCGACAAAATCGCCGGCGTGCATTGCAACGAGGGCCTGATGACGGCCGACCGCTACGTCGTGGCGCTGGGTTCCTATTCCACCGGGCTGCTCAACGGCATCGTCGATATTCCGGTGTATCCGATGAAAGGCTATTCCATCACCGTCCCGATCGATAACGCACAGGCCGCGCCGCAATCGGCGATTCTCGATGAAACCTATAAAATCGCCATCACCCGTTTCGACGATCGCATCCGCGCCGGCGGCATGGCCGAACTGGCCGGCTTCAACAAATTCCTGAATCCGAAACGCCGCCAAACCATCGAAATGGTCGTCAACGATCTATTCCCCGGCGCGGGCGACACAGCGGCCGCCAGTTTCTGGACCGGGCTGCGCCCAATGACGCCGGACGGCACGCCCATCGTAGGGCCGACACGCCTGCGCAATCTGTATCTCAATACCGGCCATGGCACCCTCGGCTGGACCATGTCCTGCGGCTCGGCCAAACTGCTGTCGGATTTGATCTCCGACATCAAACCGGCTATTCCGGCCGGTGATCTATCGGTGGCGCGATATTAGGGAAAAACAGGCTAAAAATAATTGTCCCATCCGGCGCGGACGCAACCGTGGCGTCACCGCCGTGCAATGCCATGATGGCCCGCACGATCGCCAGTCCGAGACCATTGGATTCGGTATATTCGCTGCGCGATCGATCGCCGCGATAAAAGCGGTCGAACATGCGATCGAGCGCGGCTTGCGGCATCGGCTCGGCGCGGTTTTCCACCACCACCGTCGAGCCGCGCGCATCGGCAAAAGCCTTCAGCCGAATGGTGCTGCCGGCAACACCGTAACGCACGGCATTGATCACCAGATTATTGACGGCGCGCTGCCACATGATGGGGTTGGCATAAGCAACGCCGGCAACGCCATCCTCACCATCAATACCATCAATACCATCGCTACCATCGGCATCGATCTCGAAATGCATGCCGCGCTCTTCCGCAATTCCCTCGAAATAATCGGCAATCTTTTGCAATTCGCCGGCCAGCGCCAGCGGCGCGCGCTCCACTGTCAGCGCTGCATGATCGGCATGCGCCAGGAACAGAATGTTTTCGATCATGCGCGTCAACCTGCCCAATTCTTCCAGATTCGATTCCAGCAATAATTCGTACTCGTCGGGCCGCCTGGCCTGCGTCAGCGTGACCTGCGTCTGCCCCATCAGGATATTCACCGGCGTCCTGATTTCATGCGCCAGATCGGCGGAAAATTGCGACAGATGGTCATACCCGGCCTCAAGCCGATCCAGCATCGCATTGAATGCACTGGCCAGGCGGCGCAATTCCACCGGCGCGTCCTCCACTTGCAGGCGCGCAGTCAAATTGAGCGGCGTGATATCCATTGCCTGCCGGCTCATTGCGCCCAAGGGCATCAGGCCGCGCCGCAAAACCATAAAGCCGAACACCGTCGTCAACAATACCGCCAGCACCACCGCCGCGATCACGCGCAGCAGATATTCACGCATCATGTGCGACTCTTGCGTCATCACATACGCCGCCACGATTTCCACGCTTTCGCTGTGATTGCTGCGGTCGCTGTGGTCGCCCACATCCGCCAGCGCCGCCACCCAGCGCACACGCACGCCATCTGCACGCATCCCATCGTGCAGATCGGCGATCATCAACGGCATGCCGACGGCGACCGGCCTCATTTGCGGCGGCGTCAAATTGCCCGGGTTAACATTGATGAAAGGCGCTTCGCCTTGCCGCCGGAAAATACGCACATCCTGCTCATTACCCAGCATGCTTTCGAACAACGCGGGGCGCTGCTCCATTTGCTTGACGTTATATAAATCGTGCAACAGAGTGCGAAAGTGCTCTACCCGGCCGATCAGCGTGTAATCGGCGCGCGACTCCAGCGCCTGTTGCGCCGAAGAATACAAATACATGCCCAGGCCGGTGACCACCAGGCAGGCGATCAGGGCGAACAGCGCCGTGACGCCGGCGGCCAGCGTCCATGATTGGCGGATGGGCGATTTCAAGGCTGTGCCGAAAACATATAACCGACGCTGCGCACGGTATGAATCAGCTTCGGTTCGAACGGCGCATCGATTTTGGCGCGCAAGCGTTTGATGGCGACATCGACCACATTCGTATCGCTGTCGAAATTCATATCCCAGACCTGCGACGCGATCACCGAACGCGACAAGGCCTCGCCTTGGCGCTTGATCAGTAAATGCAGCAACATGAATTCCTTATTGGTCAATACGATATTGATGCCTTGCCGGGTCACCTTGTGGCGTAGCGGGTCCAGATGCAGATCGGCGACCTGGAAAAATTCGGCATCGCGCACCACGCCCCGGCGCAACAACGTGCCGATACGCAGCAGCAGTTCGGTAAACGAAAACGGCTTGACCAGATAATCGTCGGCGCCCAGCCGCAGACCGCGAATGCGGTCGTCGATATGATCGCGCGCGGTCAGGAAGATCACCGGCGAATCGCATTTTTCGCGCAGCGCGCTCATGACCTCCCAACCGTCCTTGCCGGGCAGCATCACATCCAGCACGATCAAATCATAGGCATTTTCCAGCGCCATATGCAGGCCGTCCACGCCGTTACCGGCCAGATCGACCGCATAGCCGGATTCACGCAAACCCTTTTTGAGATAGGCGCCGGTTTTCGGATCGTCTTCAATGACAAGAATAGTCACGGGGATTCCCATAAAATACGTTATCCGGCATCGATTGCTTCCTTGAATTCGCCACTGTCTTTACGTTGCTCTTTACGTCTATGGCTTATATCTATTGCTTACGCATTCTAACAATGCGAGAGCGGCCTTTAATGACAAATTTGTCATCGAAATGCCATTCGAATGACACCCTGCCGGACTAAGATAACGACATGAATCACCGCATGACCCGCAGCATAACCACTACCTCATTGAGGAAAATGCCATGAAATCCCCTGCTCAATCCGCGCAATCCAGTTCAATAGTCAAACGCCTCGCACGCAACCGCGGCCTGCAAGGCCTGGGCGTGGTTTTAACGCTGGCGCTGGCCCTGGGCGGCTTGCAACCGGTATTCGCCGCCGAAGATGCCGTCAAGATTCCTGCACCGAGCGTCGATCAGACGGTCGCGGCCAACGCAACACAGGAAAGCATCGTGCTGGCCGGCGGTTGCTTCTGGGGCGTGCAGGCGGTATTCCAACATACAGTGGGCGTGACCAGCGCAGTCTCAGGCTATGCCGGCGGCGCCAAGAATACGGCGCAATATGAAATCGTCGGCTCCGGCAGCACCGGACATGCCGAATCGGTCAAGATCACTTACGATCCGCACAAGGTAACGCTCGGCAAATTGCTGCAGATTTACTTCTCGGTAGTCCAGGACCCGACCCAATTGAATCGCCAGGGACCGGATTCAGGCACGCAATATCGTTCGGCCATCTTCTACAAGACCGATGAGCAAAAACGGATTGCCGCTTCCTACATCGCCCAACTGGACGCCGCAAAAGTCTATCCGGCCCGCATCGTGACGCAGGTGACGCCCGACACCGGTTTTTACGCCGCCGAAGATTACCACCAGGATTTTGCGACCCTGCATCCAACCCAAGGCTATATCGCGCGTTTCGATCTGCCCAAGCTCGATAACTTCAAACGCATGTTCCCGACCGATTACCGGGTGGCAGCAGTGACGGTATTCAAGCATTGATTATTTCAAACGAAATAAAACAAATCCAAATCAATTTGAATTAATTCGCTGCGATTAATTCGCGGCAATACCGAAGTAACTTCGAAAGAGATTTCATGAAAAACGCGATCCACACTGGCGCTTGCATTGCAAGCCGCCTGTGGCTGGGGTTGGTGCTGTCCATCGCCGGCGCCGGCGCTCAAGCCCAGGGCATGCAGCCGATGTCCGCCATGCAAGGCATGCAACATCACCAAAAACCGCCGATCTTCATCGCCACCACCGCCAAGCCATTTCCGGCCTTGATGAACGATGCGATGGCTGTCATGGACGACGGCATGCAGCGCGCGCCGATGAACGGCAAGGCCGAACACGACTTCATCACGATGATGATGCCGCATCACCAGGGCGCCATCGATATGGCCAAGGGCATGCTGCTCTATACCAAGGATCCTGAAATCAGGAATCTTGCGCTGGGCATCATCACCGACCAGGAAAATGAAATCCGCGTCATGCAGGCATGGCTGGCCCATCACCCCGAAGCCTCGCGCAAATAAGCTTCATTAATCGAAATCAAAACAACGAAATCAAAAACAACCACCATGAAAAAGACCAATTACGCCATTGCCGCCACGCTCCTGTCCATCGCCGTGAATGCGGCCTGGGCGCTGCCGTCGGCCCAGGATCGCGTCTACACCGCAGATCAGAACAGCAATACGGTTTCCGTTTTCAACCCGGCCACCAACACCCTGATCGGCCAGATAAAGCTGGGCAACCAGCGGCCCGACATTCTGTCGCCGTTATACAAGGGACAAATCAATGTGCATGGCATGGGCTTCTCACCGGATCACAAAACCCTGCTGGTGATTTCCAACGGCTCCAATTCCGCGACCTTCATCGACACCGCCACCAATCAGGTCAAGGGCATCACTTACATCGGCCGCTCACCGCATGAAGGTTTCTTCACCGCCAACGGCAAGGAAGCCTGGGTGGTGGTACGCGGCGAAGATTATATTTCCGTGATCGATCCGCATACGTTCAAGGAAACACGTCGCATCCAGACCGATGTCGGCCCGGGCATGGTGCAATTCACGCCGGACGGCAAACTCGCATTTGCGGTATCCAGCTTCACGCCGGTGGTCGATGTAATCGACGTCAAATCGCATAAAGTCATCAAGAAAATCAGCGTTGTCAGTCCGTTCTCGCCGTTCCTGCAATTCACGCCGGATTTCCACGAAATATGGATGACGCATAAAGATGTCGGCAAAGTGACCCGTATCGACACCCGCACGCTGCAAGTCACCGGCGTGATCGATACCGGTTTCATTACCAACCATCTGGCCTTCGCCACGGTGGACGGCAAGGTATTGGCTTATGTGACGATCGGCGGCGAAAACGCGGTCAAGGTCTATACGACCGATAAAGAAGCCAAGCTGGTCGCCACCATTCCGACCGGCGCACTGCCGCACGGCATCTGGACTTCCGACGACAGCAGCCGCCTCTACGTCGGCCTGGAAAACGGCGACGGCGTGGACGTGATCGATCCGGCGGCCAACAAGGTGATTGCGCACATGCCCGGCGGGCAGGCGCCGCAAGCGCTGGTATATCTGTCGCACGTGGTGAAGGAGGGTGACGGCACGGCCAATCTGGTGCCGCGCGTGAATAGCGACCCGGTCAATATTGCGCTGAAACCGGTCATCGGCAACGGTGACGGGCGCGGCTTCGTGGTTTCGCGCAATCTGGGCGTGGTCGACGCGCTGGAAGTTTCGCTGTTCAAGCTGAAACCGGACACCGTCTACAACGTTTATCTGAGCGGACAAGCGGCGCCGGTCGCCGCCTTTAAAACCGATCCGAAAGGCATGGCAAACGGCACCGCCATCGGACCGTCGCGGCAACCGGTGCGCACCGATTCCGGCACGGCAGCAAACCGCAGCGGCATCATCGTGATGGAAGGCGATATACCGGTCGATGCCGGCAAGGCGGTGTTGATCGACGCTCAGTGACCATTAAGCCTTTCGGACGGTCGCCTCCGAAAGGCTTAAATATTCTTAACGATTACTGCTTCAAACCCAGCCGCTTGGCCAAGCGGCTGAGGTTGGCGCGATCGATACCCAACTCACGCGCCGCCGATGCCAGATTATCGTTATTGCGCGCCAGGCACTCGCCGATCAGGCGGCGTTCATATGCGCTGACCGCATCGCGCAATTTTTGCCCGGCCAATTCCGGTTCCGGCCCCAGCGCCGATGGCGCAGACGCCATCGCACTGCCAACGACATTGCCACTCGCATCGAAACCCGCCTCAAAACCCAAATCGCGCGCGGTCAGCGTCAAAATCCGCGGACGTTGCTTATGCGTGGCCAGCGTCTTGAGCGCCGAGCGGCCGATCAAATGCTCCAGTTCACGCACGTTGCCCGGCCAAGCATACGTCAGTAAAGCCGCCTGTGCGTCGGCGCTGAGCCTGAGGCTGAGCAGCCCCAGCCGCGAACGGTTCTCTTCCAGAAAAAAGCCGCTGATCAGCAACACGTCATGACCGCGTTCGCGCAACGGCGGCACCGTCAGCGGATACATCCCCAGCCGATGATAAAAATCGGCGCGATACCTTCCCAGCCGGATCTCCTCAGCCAGATCGCGATTGGTCGCCGCGATCAATCGCACGTCGACCTTATGTTCCTGATCCGAGCCGACCCGCTGCAACTGACCGCTCTGCAGAACACGCAACAGCTTGGCCTGCACCGACAGCGACAATTCCCCGACCTCATCCAGAAATAATGTCCCGCCATGCGCCAGCTCGAACTTGCCGCGGCGCTCGCTGACCGCGCCGGAAAACGCGCCGCGCACATGGCCGAACAATTCGCTCTCGACCAGCGTCTCCGGCAATGCCGCGCAATTCAGGCTGATCATCGGCTTGCCCGCGCGCGGCGACGCCGCATGAATCGCGGTGGCGACCAGCTCTTTGCCGACCCCGGTTTCGC
Organism: Herbaspirillum sp.; assembly: GCA_036500325.1. Lineage (GTDB taxonomy): Bacteria > Pseudomonadota > Gammaproteobacteria > Burkholderiales > Burkholderiaceae_D > Herbaspirillum. The sequence goes on from DASYCG010000070.1 coordinate 48,314, forward strand.
CGCTGATCAGCACCGTCATATCGCTCGGCCCGGCCAGGCGGATTTCATCCATCAAACGCTGATGTGCCGCACTCTGCCCGATCAATTGCCGGCGGCTTTGATCCGCGGCGATGCGATAGGCCTCCGCCCGCTCATGCTCTTGCTCGCCGGTGGCCGAAAGCATGCCGATCCGTTCGACCACATTCACCGTCGCCGCCGCCAGGCTTGCGAAAGCCTGCAGCGAAGCCGGATCGATGCCGTCGAAGCGATTCGCACCCAGCGCATCGAGCGTCAACACACCCCAGGGCCGGCCGCCGATCGAAATCGCGCAGCCCATGCAATCATGCACTTCGAGTTCGCCGGCATGCGCCTGCACCAGTCCGTCATACGGATCGGGCAGGCGCGAATCGGCCGGGAACCGGGTCGGCGCGGCGCTTTGCAGCAGCATGCTCAGGCGCGGATGTTCGCTGACCTTGAAGCGGCGTCCCAGCGTGTCGTGACTCAAACCATCGATGGCCAGCGGCACCAGCGTTTCGCCTTCCAGCCGCAGCAGCGCCGCCGCATCGCATGGAAACAGGGCGCGCATCGCGTCCAGCAACCGCCGGTAACGCTCGCGCTCATTAAGCTCGCTCGATAAATCGGCCACCAACGGAATCAATGCTTCGAGCAGAATTTTATGAGTCATATTGACATGATAGAGTCGATATGACCTATGTCAATTCGACTCTTTAAATTTGTAAGGTATTGATTATAGGGACTTTTGGACATGGCATGGTTATTGAGTTAACAAAGGTGAAAAGTCAATTTACACCACCCAAAGGACTCACCATGCTGACCGATACCCAACGCGCCCTCGTCAAAGCCACCATCCCACTGCTGGAAAGCGGCGGCGAAGCGTTAATCACCCATTTTTATAAAATGCTGATGCGCGACTATCCGCAGGTACTGCCGCTTTTCAACAAGGCGCATCAGGCCTCCGGCGACCAGCCGCGCGCGCTGGCCAACGGCGTGCTGATGTATGCACGCCATATCGATCGCCTGGAACAATTGGGCGATCTGGTGACCACCATCGTCAGCAAACACGTGGCGCTGCAGATTCTGCCGGAACATTACCCGATGGTCGGCGACAGCCTGTTGCGCGCGATCCGCGAAGTACTCGGCGCCGAAATCGCCACCGACGAAATCATCGACGCCTGGGGCGCCGCCTATGGACAATTGGCCGACATCCTGATCGGGCTGGAAAAGAAAGTCTATGACGATCGCGAACAGGCAGCCGGCGGCTGGCGCGGCGCGCGCCATTTCACCGTGGTGCGCAAGCAGGCTGAAAGCGATGAAATCACCTCGTTCTATTTCGAACCGGCGGACGGCAAACCCTTGCTGACTTTCCAGCCGGGACAATTCATCGGCATACGGGTCATGGTCGGCGGCGAAGAAATGCGCCGCCAATATTCCCTGTCGACCACCATCAATAACGATCATCAATACCGCATCAGCGTGAAACGCGAGCCGGGCGGCAAAGTCTCGAATTACCTGCACGACGAACTGCACGAAGGTTCGACCATCGATCTGTTCCCGCCTTCCGGCGATTTCACGCTGACGCCGAATGCCAAGCCCTTGCTGCTGGTCAGCGGCGGGGTCGGCATCACGCCGATGCTGGCGATGCTGGAAGCAGCGCTGCCGACCGGACGCCCGATCGTCTTTATTCACGCAGCGCGCCATGCCGGCGTGCATGCATTCCGGGCGCGGGTGGAAGAATTGGCAAACCGCTATCCGCAACTGCAACGCTTTTTCTGCTACGAAAAGCCGCGCGCGGAAGATCCGCAGCCGCATGCGACCGGTCATCTTAGTCACGACCAATTGAAGCAATGGATGCCGGCTTCCCCGGATGTCGACGCCTATTTCGTCGGGCCGAAACCGTTCATGAAAGCAATCAAGCGCCATCTGCACAATATTGGCGTGCCGTCGGCGCAAAGCCGCTATGAATTTTTCGGACCGGCTTCGGCGTTGGATTGAAACCAGGGTTAGGGCTGTAATGCCGTTCAGTTAAGGCGCGGTTGCGCGGGCGTGTGACGGGATGTTGTACTCCGTTCGTGTCCTTCCGGCGGCCTGCGGCAGCCAGATGCGGAAAGTGCTGCCTTGCCCGGGCGCGCTGATCAGCGATAAGGTCCCGCCCTGCATTTCCACCAGGCGGCGGCTGAGCGGCAGGCCGAGCCCGGTGCCCGGGTGGCGCGCTGCCGCTTCGCCGCGGAAATATTTTTCAAAAATCCGATCCTGTTCTTTCAGCGCAATGCCGGGACCATCGTCATGCACGCTCACGATCCAGCCGCTTTCGCCGGTCTCGCCGGCGAGAACGATGCGGGTGCCGGGCGGCGTATATTTCACGGCATTATCGGCCAGCGTGCGCAAAATCAGCCGCATCAGATCCGGGTCGCAATAGATCATCGCGGACAAGATTGCCGGCTCGATCTGAAACACATGTCCGTCCGCCATGATGCGCGCCGCATCGGCCGCATCCTGCAACATCGGTTCCAGCCCGCACCATTGCAGATTGACGCCATGCGACACCCCTTCGAAATGTGCTTCGTCCGCGTACTGGTCGAACAGCGACGACAGCCTTAAAACGGCCTGCTGAATCCTTTCCAGCCGGGTCCAGCCGACGGCGGCGGCGGCACCATGCAAGCTCTTCAATTCCCGTTCCAGATTTTGCGCGGCGGCGTCGATGACGGCCAACGGCGTGCGTATTTCATGCGACACCGTGGCGAGAAACTGGCGTTGCTGTTTTTGCACTATCCGCTCCAGCATCAGCGCATGTTCGACCTGCTGCATTGCCTGCCGCAAATCCCCGGTTCGCAACGCCACCAGATTTTCCAGCTTTTGTTCGGCATCGCGCGATGCGGTCAACAGGGCGAACTGCGCCGCCTCTTTCTCGCGCCGCAAATCCTGATAGCGACGGCTCATGGCGTAATTCATGATCAGCAAAAAGATCAGCATGCAAATGCGATAGCTGTTTTCAGTCACTACGCTCAGTTGCAGATAACCGAAATTCTGCAGCATCCGCACCAGCGCGGCTGCGCACAGCAAACCCAATCCCGCCAACACATATCGCGTGCGCGGCTGTCCGTGCATCGCCAGTATCAACATCAATACCAAAATCGAAAATACAAAAATGAAAAGGCTGATCTGGAACAGCGGCATGAACAATTTGAAGTAACCCAGCGCAATCGCGACTGTCGCAAACAGGCTATAAAGCCATAGAACGACCCGGAAGCGCCCCGCCAATCGTGGAAAATAACGTCCGACTTCGGCAAACTGCATCACGAACTGAATGCCGAAGGCGACGCCGAAGACCAGCGAAATACCGATCGCCGGATCGTGCCAGTACGGCACATCGGGCAGCAGATATTGCTGCAGCAGGCCGGATGCCGCGGCGATGCCGCTCATGCTGGCCAAGGTAAAACCGGCGAAGAACCCGTAAGTCACATCGCGCGTGGCCTGCCAGAACCAGAGGCTCGCCAGCACCATGGCGATATGCATCCCGAACAGCAAACCGTACAACATATGTTCGTTGGCGATGGCGGCCGCAAAGGCCGCCGGCTGCCATGCGGAGAGGCGCACCGAAAGCGGATTCTTGCCCGCCACCCGCAGATAAAAAGTCTGCTGCCGGTCCAGCGGCAGATCGAGTTTGAACACCGGGTTCTGATAGATGATTTCGCGTTGCTCGAACGGCAAGCTGTCGCCGCTGCGGCGCGGGCTGTAACTGCCGTCGTCATTCGGCACATACAAGGTAACGTAATCGATAATCGACGGCGCCACTTCCAGCCACCACTCGTGCGTGCTGCCGGCGCTGCGCTTGATATCGAAGCGCAGCCATATCGCAGCGGGACTGAAACCGAAATTAAGATTGCCGGGCAAAGGGATGAAGCGTTCGGCATAAACCGGATCGCTGACCTCGGCCGGCGTCAGACTCTTCTCCGGATCGATCAGCATGGCCATGCGGCCGGAAAAATCTTCATGCGATGCTTGCTGCAGCAATACCGGCGGCAGCGGCTGGGCGGTGCAGATGGATACCAGTAACGCGAACAGGACGGCTACGAGAATGCGCATGGTTTTCGATGCCGGGATTATTTTCGAATCCCGTATCTTAAATTAAAACGGCCTGTAATCGATGATTACAGGCCGCTATAACGTCAACAAAAGCGTCAAACAAATGAAACAATGCGTCTAGAACGTCGCCAACGCATTCAAGAAGAAGCCATGGCTGCGATAAGACATATCGGTCAGATCATCCGAGAAGTTGGTGAAGTTATAACCGACACCGATCTTGACGTTCTCCGTGACATGGCGATACACCCCCACCAGGAAGCCGGACTGCGCATCCTCAGCTTCGCGTACCCGCAGGCGACGGGTTTCGACCAGCGCATCCCACTCCTTGACCAGATGCAGATCCAGGCGCAAGACCATCAGATCGGCAAAGCTGGAGAACCAGCCGGTGCTGCCGTCCTTGGATGCCGACAACTGACCGTAGCGCGCACCGTATTTGCCGCCCACCGACAACCATGGCAACAAGTCGTACGTGGTATCGAAATCCAGCACGTGGCTCTTCTGCGTGAAGTCCAGCGCGCCGCCGGTCACGCTGTCGACTTGGCCCGGCGATGGCAGATTGTAGAAATACGTGTATTTGAACAGCGTATTCCAACGATCGTTATCGACCGGACGGTAAGCAGCGCCGGCGACGACTTCGGTATAGTCGCCGTCATAGAAAGCGCCCTGGCTCGACACGCTGCGCGACAAGTTGAACTTGCCCAGCAAACGCCACGACGGATTGTATTGATACTGCGCCGAATTTTTCAGCAACCAGGTGCGGCGATCGTCGCTGCCGGTGGTCGACGTGCAGTTGCCGTTGACATCGACCGTCATGCACGTGCCGGCGACACTGCCCAGCGAGGTAGTCTTGTCGGTGCGGTATTCCAATGCGCCGGAATATTTCAGGTCCTGATATTTATAGGCCGCGGTAATGCCGACCGCATTGCGCTTCAGATCGCCCGAGATCGGATCCGACAGGGTGCCGGTTTCAAACTTGACGCCGGTAGTCCAGCGCGTATCCGGTGCGTAATCCACACCGAAGGCATGCGTCAGACTCTTCGGACCGGCGCCGTCGGTCCAGCGCGTTTCACCGAACATGCCGAGCTGATCGGTAAAGCGGTAATGCGTACCGGAAGTCAGCGTGCCCTGACGGCCTGCGTAGTTGCTGTCGTCACTTTGGGTTTCCATCGCGTAGGTCAGATAAACCGTGCTGCGATCGTCGAGCTGATAATCGCCGGATACACGGCCGCCCATGCCGCCGCTGCCTTCGGAGCCTTCCAGACCGAGCCGCAACTTGCTGCTGACCTGATAACTGCCGCCCAGACCGACGCGGTCGTTTTCATCCCGATCGCCGGTACGCGCGGCCGTACCCTGCACGAAACCATAGCTGTCCCATGGCTTGTACTTCAAGCCCGGCACCTGCGCCGCGGCCACACCGGCAGCCGACGTTGCGTCGGCCGTAGCGCGCATGCCCGCGCCGCCCGCATTATTGGACGGCGGCAGCAGTGAGGAAGCCGGACCGGATTGACCCGCGGTTGCGCCGCCCATTCCATTACTGCTTCCGCTCATGCCGGGAGACTGCGTCTGCACCGACTGATCCTGCGGCTGCACGGTCGACGCGCCCGGCACGGCCAGCGCTGCCGAGGTGCGCGGATCGGGCAACGGTGCGGCGGCATAAGTCGCCGCCAGATTGCGGTCGCCGCCTTGCATATCGGCCAGCTTCTCGGCTTCGCCATCTTCCAGCGGCCGATAATCGAGACGCACGATCACGTCCGTGCGAGAACCGTTTTGCGCCAGCAGCGGGCTGGCGACATTGATCACGCCCGGCGTGGTGTTTGCGTCTGAGTGATTATCTTCACGCAGACCGCCGGAAATACCCCATTCGGCATCGATCTTGTGACGCAGCGCCAATTCGGCCGACTTGTTGCTCAGGCTGAGCGAATCGGTTTCGTCGGCCTTCGCGCTGAGTTCCGTGCGCTGTCCCACCGGCACCACGGCAGACAAGCCTTTTTGCGAAGTGGCTTCACCGCCCGGCGTCGCCAGGCCCGGTCCGGAAAATCCGGCATCGCGCTGTTGCCAGTAAGCGCCGAGGCGGCCCTTCATGCTGCTGATATCGGCCAGATCGACGGCTGCATCGACCCGTTCGGCATTGGCGGCCTGATCCAATGGCTGATTCTGTGCAAAGTTGAAACCGCCGGTGAGTGACGTTAATGCAGTCGTGCCGACGCCGCTGGAACGCGCTGCTTCGGCTTTCAGCCAAGTGCCCGGCTTGTAACGCAAGGTAGCGTCGACGCCCTTCAGATCCTGGTCCTGCCCATCCTGGCCCTGATGATAAATACTGGTGCCGACGCGGACGTTGTCATTGAACCAATGGCTGGCGCGCAAGCCGACTGCGCTGCCGGTCACCGCGGTCAAGCCCGGCACATATTCATAGGTCGTAACCAGATACACCGGATTGCCGTTGGCGGTAGCCGTTTGCACCAGCGTGCTGCCGTCGGTGACCGACGGCAGCGGCGCGCGCAATGTCACGCGGCCCTGGATGTAGTCGATTTCGTAATCCTGCGCTTGCGTCAGCGGCGTGCGCTGAATCGCCAGGCCGGAATCCTTGTCGCGCACTTCGACCCACAATTGCTCCGAACCTTCGGTGATGTTCAGGTTATGCATGTAGTACAGCGAACCGCCGGTGCCGCGGAATTCTTCGCGCGACGCCAGCGTGCCGGGGTCGGCCACGAAGGCGTTGACGGTGGTGGTTTTTTCGCCGTAACCGGTGCTGTCCTTGGCGTTCCACAACAAGTTCGCACCGTACAGGCCGCGCCGGTATTGGGTCAGCTCGGTGCCGGTCCATGAGGTCTGGAAATTACCCCACATCACCGACGAATCGCCCTTCTCGAGCCGGACGTAGAATTTACCTTGCGTCGGCGCATCGTCGACTGCCGTGCTGTCGTCGCCGTAGACCGGGTAATAACGATCCGGATCGATCTGGCGCAATAAATAGTTCGGATCTTTCGCCGAGAAATTACTGAACAGGTTTTTCAGCGGCTGTTCCTGCGAATCGGCACTGGCGGTCAACAGATAATCGCCCTTGACCTTGCCCTTCAGATAAAACGCGGCGCGGCCGTCGATCGAGGTGGCGTTGTTGTAATGCGTGGTGTCGTCGGTCACCAATGCCGCCGGGCCGCTGGTCTTGTCGCGGCTCAGCGTCAGGTCGGCCATACCGACATAAAACCAATCCTTGTCGGCAATCGACAGATTGCGGCGGAAGCTGGCGCCGATGCCGTTGGCATCCTTGACCGTCACTTCCACGCTATGCGGACCGGCCGGCAGAATCTGGCGCATCACGAAGCCGCCCTTTTCATCGACCGGCACCGGCAGGCCCATCGCCGTCACATTCTCTTCAGGCTTGATCTTCTCGCCGCTGACGGTCACCGAACCGCCGCTGGCCGGAATGTTCTTGAACTTCAGACTGTTCTCGCCCCAGCCTTCCAGCTTCTCGCGATGCACGCGCTCGGCGGTCACCAGCGGATCTGCGCGATCCATCATGCGCAGCGGCTTGAGCAGCGTTTCATCGAAATTGCCTTTGTCGTCATACACGCGCATCGCGTACATCAACTCCATCGGCGCGTTATCGGGCGCTTGCCATTGCACCGCTTCGCCCGGGTTGATCGGCACGATCGCCAACGGCGTTTCCTGCGAACTCTGGCCCTTTGCAAAAACGCGCAATTCGCCTTTTTTCTGCCAGAACAGATAGTTGGTATAACTGCCGAAATACATCGGCTTGCCGCGCACCGCGGTGCTGCCCACGACCCATACGTTCAGTGCCGGCACCACATTGAGCGGATCGTATTTGATCTGGATATCGGCCCGTTCCAATGCCACGTCGACACAGCGCTGGCCATCGGCCTCTTGCGCTTTGCCGCCGCTCATCGGATCGCCGTCGACAGTAATCGAAAACGGCAGGGCTGCCAGCGGCGGCGCGCTGGCGCCGCCACCGATATTAGGCGCGCAGGCAACACGCGGACCCGGCTGCGGCAGCGCCACGACCGGTTCGGTGTACCAGGCACGAATATCGACGCGGCGATTCTTCGCCATGCCGGCCGGCGTTGCATTGGTGGCGACCGGTTGGGTTTCGCCTTTGCCGCTGACCGAGAAAGCATCGGCGGAAGCCTGCAGACGCTGCTTCAGATAAGCGGCGATCGCCAAAGAGCGCGCTTCCGACAAGGCCTGGTTATTCGGATAGACCGGACGCAAGGACGCAGCGATGCGTTGATTATCGGTATGCCCGACGATCTCCAGATGGATATTCGCTTTGCCCTGCAGCTTCTGCACCAAATCATCCAAAGCATGCGTAGTCGGCGGCAGCAATACCGCCTTGCCCGAATCGAAATGACCGGTGCCGGCGCCGTCTTCCAGCGTTACCGTGGTCTGTGCAGCGCTTTGCGGCGCGGCCGTTTCCAGCATGGTCTTGCGATCCGTCATGGTCAGCGCGGACGGCTGCAGAGCGTCGAATTCGGCGCGCTGCATTTCGGTGTCGGGCGCCACCGCGATATCGTCGACACGGCTGCGATCGATCATCTTGCCGCGCGGTTTGCCGTTGTCATTCTTCTGCCCGTCGATGTCTTGCGCCTTGATAATCGGCAGGCAAGTCATCATCCCCACCGCGCTCAACAGGATGGTTATCCTCTTGGCGCGAATTTTAAACCGGCGTCTGGTGCTCATTGCGCGTCCTCAGTTTCGATATTGAGCGTGTACTGCCCCTTAAGTGCGGTCCAGCGCCCCTTTATTTGCTTGCTTACCGCGGCGATCCGCTTGCTCACCAGATCCGGGCCGTCTTTGCCGTTCTGGTAATTCAGGCGCACCACTGACGGTCGCAACTTCAGTGTTTCCGGTAATGCGTCGAGCTGTTTCTGCCATGCAGGCAGCAGCGCATCGGTATTCGGTTCGAACGCGGCGTCGCTCAATTCCAGACGCACCACGCGATGCACGGTTGCGCCGAAGTTCAGCTTGCTGACCTTGCCTCGGGTGAGGCGGATGTCGCGCGGATTCTCGGTCGTTATGCGATAGCCGCTAGGGAGGGTGCGCACATCGAGCTTCATCACATAGTTGCTGCCGCGGTCCTGGTTCGGAATTTCCGGACAAGGCACGTGGAAGCGGCCTTCGGCATCCGTCGTGACCAGCAGGCCGGTGACGGTGGCCATGCGCACGGCAGGAATACCCACTTCACCCTGATCCTGATAACCGTTGGCGTTCTTGTCGTCGAAGACCTTGCCGATCACATCCGGGCAATCGAAGGTCGGGTCCGGCACCACGTTCACGGTAGCCGTCGCCATATTCGACAGCGTGAAGCTGCTGCCGGAATCGAGCGCCCAGCCCTGGTTCACGTATTTACCGGTGTTCACGCCGGCGCCCACTGTGAGGATCAGCCGATAGACTTTCTTCTCCTTCGCGGCGAAGGTCTGCGCAGGCCAGGTCAATACGCGCCCGGCCACGGTCGGTTCCATCCGCACACCGTTCAGCGATGCGCTGCCGGCACGGTATTTGAAGCCCGGCGGCACCACGTCGCGTACGGCAACGTTAGGGATCGGATTGGCCAGCGTGTTGGTGGCGGTGATGGTGTAAGGCACCAGATCGCCGCGCGACACATTGACCAGCGGTGTGGTCTTCGTTACCAGAATCGAACCGGCCGCCAGTGGATCGAGCGGGATGTGGTTATTCAGGATCGGCGCCGAAACGCCATGGATAATGCCAAAGCTGAAGTAATACTGTGTCGTCGTGGCGCCGCTTCCGAATGCGCCTACGCAGGCCGCCGGATTGGCTACCGTCACCGATTGCGCGGGCGCGCTATCGCTGGCCTGGATCCGCGCCGGATTCGGCGCTGCGCCGATAGCGGCGGTGCCGATACAGGCCGGCAAGATCGCCGATGGCGCAGGCTGGTAACCCGCAGGCGCCACAACCGATAAGGAATAGTTGCCGTTAGGGAAAGGCGTAACGCCGTTATCCTGCAGGAAGAACGCATACAAGCCGTCTGCGCCTGTGGTTTGCGATGCACTGCCGGTCGTCAGCATGGTGGTCGGATCGAAGCCCGGAGGGCCGCTGATCGTAACGATAGCGCCGGCTACCGGATTGCGCGACGACGAATCGTAGACCACGCCGGATGGATCCAGCGGCAGATTCTGTTCAACCACCTGAGAGCCGGCCGGCAGGTTGATACCGGTGATCGTACCGTTGGAAGGCACAGGCGTACCTGCGTGGTTACCGGATTGCGGCACTTCGGGTAAGTGATTACCGTCTTTGGTGAAACCGATCGTGAAGTTGCTGCCGGTCGGCAATCCGCGTGGATGGCTAGGACAATGCAGGTTGTCGAATTGGTAGAAGCCGGCAGCATTCGTGTTGACGGTGCAGACCAGGGCGCCGAGACCGTCCGTCAAGGTCACTGTCCAGCCGGCCTGGCCGGTACCCGATCCATCGTCGGCGCGCACGCGGTCGTGGTTCCGGTCCAGATAAACGTAGCCGTTGACGATAGGCGGAATCAAACCGAGGGCGGACTGGATTTCGCCGAAGTTGTAATTCGGCAGTACGTCGCCGGCAAGCACTTTCACGCCGCGAATGGTATCGAGGTTATCCGACAACACCGGCTTGGACGATGACGCCACGCCCGGGTTACCGGCTTGAATCGTGGTCTTGCCGTCGGCATTCAGCGCCGGTTGCGTTTCGCCGAGGTTATAACCGGCGCTATTGCTTGGCGGTACGTTGACGAAAATATAAGTGCCGTCGCCGGCGGTCGACACGGTCTGCGTATAAGTCGAGCCGTCCGCCTTCAAGCCGCTCAGTGTCATGTTCACGCTGGCGATACCGATATCGCCCGTTTCGATAATACCGTTATTGTTGGCGTCGATATACACCTTGCCCGATACGGTACCGGTCAGGATCGGGATTTCACCGAAGTTGTTGTCGGTGGCAACCGTATTGGTGCCGGTCAGGGCAATGCCTGTAATCGTCGATGGCACCACGGTTGGATCCGATCCTGTGCCGCCGGCCGAACCGGGCGTGGTTTTGCCGCTGTCCGTGCGTGGGGGCTGGGTCGGCTCGGTGACTGTATAAGTGCCTTCGGCCAGACCGCTGAATACATAGTGGCCGCTGGCATCCGTCAGACCTTGCGTATTGACGGGATTGCCGTCCAGATCGGTACCGGTCAGTACGACGACCACGTTGGCCAGCCCGGTTTCGGTGCCGTTGATGGTGCCGCTGTTATCGCTGTCGCCATAGACCGTCCCCATGATCTGGCGGCCGCTCGGCACTTCGGCGAAATTGTTCGCCGTGCTGTTGACGCCGCCCGGCAAGATGATGCCGCTGATGGTGCTGAGGGCGACCGACGGCAGGGAACCGGTACCGGCGTTGCCGCCGTTGGCGGTGGTGCCCGGCATGGTTTTACCGTTGGCGGTATTCGGCGGCTGGACCGGTTCACGCACAACGTAGGTACCGGTCGGGAGCGGCAGCAGGCCGGTGAAACTATAAGCGCCGCCGGCATCTGTCGGCTTGCTGGACACAACCTGGTTGGTCGCTGTCGAAAACAGCTCGACCGTTACCCCTGCGAGCGGGGTGTCGGCGGCATCCTTGATGCCGTTATTGTTCTGGTCGAGGAAGACGATACCGGCGATCGACGACGGCGCCACTTCGGCGAAATTGTTATTCGGCGAACTGGTGACGGTGCCGGCGCCGGTCAGGGTAATGCCGCTGATCTTGCTCGGTGTCGCGCCTTGCACCGCAGTGCCGCCGCCCGGCACGCCTGGCGTGACTTTACTGTCCAGCGTGCCTGTCGGCTGCGTGGTTTCGATAACGTTATAAGAACCCGCAAACAAATTGGTGAATGAATAATTACCCAATGAGTCGGTGACCGCGCTCAGCAACACGTTGGCCGTGTCGTCGCCGGCGCCGTTGTTGTTGACGCCATCCGGGCCGTAGCTGCTACCCGTCAATTGCATCACGATACCGGCGAGGCCGACATCGGGATTGGCGCCGGTCGGGCTATTGAAAACACCGTCCGGCGCAGGATTGTTGTCTTTGAAGACTTTGCCCGAAATCGCTCCGAGCGGGGTGATCACCAGATTGGCGGTGGCAGGGTCCGCATTCGGACCGAGGTCGGTGACCAGATTGCCGGAAGCAATGAAGTTGTTATAAGAACCTTGCGTCGAACCGGTTACGTCGACCGTGATGGTACAGCCGCCGTTATGCGGAATGATGGCATTAGCGGGATAGCTGATGGTACCGCTGCCGGCCGCCGCAGTGACGGCGCCGGGGCAAGTCGAGACCAGATTGCTCGGATTGGCGATGACGATAGGGGCAGGCGCCACCGGCAAGGTATCGGTAAAGATGCTGCTCAATTTTGCATCGCCGGTCGCATTGGTGTTGCCCAAATTAATGGTCAGCTTCGAAATGCCGCCCGATCCGATCGACACCGGATTGAACTGCTTGGTGACCGTTGGCGGGTCGAGCAGGCTCAATGTGGCCGAAGCCGGCGTGTCGTTGGTGATGCCTTCGGATGTCGACAATGCGGCAATCGGGATCGTATTGAGATAACTGCCGGAAATGTTGCTCAGGACATCGACCGTGACGGTACAGGTCGTATTGGCGGCGATGGTAGCGCCGGTCAAAATGACCGAGGTTGCCGAAACCGGCGCCGTAACAGTGGCGCCGGCGCCGCAATTGGTTGTGCTCGGATGGCCCGATGCCTGAGGCGCTACCACGACATTGTTCGGCAATGCGTCCGTCAGCACCGCATTGGTCAGCGGGATGTTATTCGGGTTATGGATCGTAATCGCCAGCGCCGACAAGGCGCCCGGCTTGACTTGCGCCGGGGTAAAGGATTTACCGATAGTGGCCGGATTCTGCACCAGCAGCGTTGCGGTTGCAGGCGAAGAATTGTGTACCGGACCGCCGCCGATGCTACCGGTGACGTCATTGGCATTGACGACGTTGGTCAGTGTGCCGGCCGTGATACCGGCGGCATTGGCCTGCACATCGATTTCCGCATAGCAGGTCGACGGCACGCCGCCGACCGCAGCCGGCAAGGTACCGCCGGTCACTTTTACGACGATGGCCGTCGGCACGGTGGCGTCCGAAGAAACCGTGGCGTCCTGGCAATTCGTGAAAGGGTTCGGGCCGGGGGCCACGATCATGCCGTTCGGCAGCACGTCGTTCGCGGTTAAATTAATCAGCGGAATAACGTTCGGGCTGATGAACGTCAGGCGCAGCCTGGAGCGTTCGCTCGGCTTGATAACAGAAGGCGTGAAACTTTTAACGACACCGGTATTGCCTTGAGCGGACAAACTCGTGCTGACGGGATCGGCATTGGTAATGGCCTGGCTATTCTTGACGGAGTGAGGCGGAATGAGATCCGTGATATTGCCGGTGGTCGTCATCGTGACGTTTGCCGTAATTTTGCACGATGCCTGCGCGGTGGTTGCCGGAGGCGCCGAAGGCAAAGAAGCATTCGATAGCGTGAGGCTCAATCCGTCAGGCGAAGCGGTGACAATACCGCCGACGCACGTCGTGGAGAGGTTGGGGACCGATGCCACTTGCATGCCGGTCGGCGCTCCGCCGGCCAGGCCGTTGGCGGTGAAGTAATTGGTCAGGCTCAGACCGTCCAGCGAGATGTTGCCGGTACTGGTGTTGTGAATATTGATCGTCAGCGTGGTGCTGTCGCCGGGCGCAGACAAGGTAGCCGTCCCGGTGCTGACGTCGAGCGCGACGCTGCCGGTGGTCTTGTTTGTCAGCGTGGCCGTAACCGCCGACAGGGTTTGCACGCCGCCAGCCGCAGTGATGCCGCCCGGCGGAATGGTGTTGACCCAGTTTGCAGTACCGGTGCCGATCACGTCGAAGATCACATCGCAGCCACCGCCCGGAGGCAAGACCATGCCACTGGCGCTAACCGAATGAGAACCGGCAACGGCTGTAATGACGGGCGCGCCGGCGCATGTCGTACGGGCGTTCGGCGGCGTAGCGACCGACAGATTCGGATCGGTAAGCGGGTCGGTGACAGCAACGCCGGTCAGGGCGCCGGTGCTGGTATTGGACAAATTGACTTTAACAGTCGATACACCGCCGGAACTGATTTGCGTCGGCGTGAAGCTCTTGCTTGCGCTGAGCGCCGGATTGTAAATCAGTGTGGCGTGAACCGTGCCGGGACTCAGAATCTGATGCGTCGTGCCATCGCCATAAGTTTCTGTCGCGGTCAGTGCGCCTGTCGGTAATTGATTATCGTAGTTACCGGCCGGGCCAACCACTTTCACCTGCACCAGGCAGCTCCCGTTGGCGCCGGTACCGTTGGCGGCACGTGCAGGAATTACGCCATTGGCCATGGTCAGTGTGTGCGTAATCGGGTCTGCCGTCACAGTGGCGTTCGGGCCGCAATTGGTTGTCGCGTTGGCGGGGCTGGCAAAAAGCAGCTGCGAACCAGGCTGATTCAACGTATGCGGAGGATTGGGATCCGGCAACAAGCCGACCGGCATTACATCGGTCAATGTGGCATTGGTCAGCGCATTTCCCGAAATGTTTGTCAGCGTAACGGTCAGCAGCGAAACGCTGCCTTCCGACGTATTGTTCGGAGCGAATACCTTGCTGACGACGGCATTTTGCGACAGCGTTGCCTGCGCGGTCTCAGAGGCGTCGTGATTGGTCGGGGTACCTGGACCGCCGCCGTTCACCGTGACGCTGTTGGCCGGAATCTGGTTGGTCAGCGCACTTGGAAATGATGACGGAGGCGTGATCGACGCCTGGGCCCAGAAAGTAAGCGTGCAAGTTCCTGGATTGGCGGTGACGCTGCCACTCTGGGTGGCGCCGTCCGGCACAGTGGCAATCTGGAATTTCGGCAGGCTCGCGCTACCTATGTTCGTTACCGCTCCGCATGCATTACCCGTGACATCAGGGCTGGTCTCGGGCGCTTGGGGCGCGTTGATCACTTTCATACCGGCCATCAAAGGATCCGTGATCACCAGGTTCGTCATATCCGCATGCGAATAGTTGGAAGCGGTAATGGTGTATTTAATGAGGCCGCCGGGGGCAACCGCACTGTTGCCGCCAGCGTCGGTAGGCAGGGAGGATTTATGGATGACCAATTGATCGACCACGGTAACGCTCGCCGTAACTTGATCGCTGACCAGCGTCGGATCGGTGGTGGTCACGGCATTTTCGGCAATGATGTCGTTGAAGACTTCCGGTGTGCCGGGCGTGCCCAGCGTGGCGACATACGGAACCGTAATCGTACAATTTCCGCCGGCCGGAATCGAACCGTTGGCGCCCAGCTTGATGCCGCCGGAAGCGTTGCCGCCGTCGGCGACTATGTTGAGGATAGGGGTTGGACAAGTCGAGCTCAGGCCAGTGGGGCTAACCGTCAAATGGCCGCCGCCGGAAGTGGCGCCGATCGGCGTATCCGTTAACACGTTTGCACTGTTCAAGCCGATTGCCGCGCTTCCGGCCGGGCCATCATTTTTAAGCGTGATCGTCAAGATCCCTGTTTCGCCGGCGGCGACGATCGACGGGCTAAAGGATTTACTGACGCTCAGTGCCGATTTACCTGTAATGGTTGCGCTGGCGTCGCTGGCGGCCAAACCACGCCGGTTGCCGAAACCGGTGGTACCGCTGATGTTATTGACGACCGAGCGCTGGTGATGCGTGGAATCGGAAATAACCACCACGTCCACGTTCAAGGTACACGATCCGTTAACCGCCACAACACCGCCAAAGGCTTTCAAATCGGTGCTATTTGGGGCAGGCGTAAAAGTCGGCCGCTGACCCGCGCCGGTACAAGTCACCGATGCGTTCGGCGCGGCCGCCACTTGCAGTCCTGCCGGCAGCGCATCGTGTATCGCGTATGCATTTGCAGGGGCCGCATCGGTGGCATCGTTCAGCGGCAAATCCCCGGTGTTTCCATTGCCGATCGTGATGCTCAGTTTCGAAGGCTGGCCCGTGATCACCGTTGCGGGTGAAAAACTCTTGCTGATTGTCGGCGTTGCAAACGGGAGCAGTGTGATGGTTTGCTGGGTGGATTGGGCATTCGATATCGCGGCGCCGTCATTTCCGGTAATGTCACCCACGCCGATCGTATTTTGAACAGTTGTGCTGCCTGACGGTTTAATGGCGATGACTTCAACGTCAATGAAACACTCGCCCACATCGCCACTCGCCTCGGCGTGCGGTATCGTGCCGCCGGTCAGGGAAATGACACTCGATCCAGGTACGGCAACGACACCGGTCAGGGGGGTAATGGCTTGGGTAGGGCCGTCAACGCACACCGCGGAGGTTACGCCGTTAGGCGCCACCTTGATCTCGGGAGGCATGGTATCCGTGAAACTGACGTTATTAACAGCGGAGATCGCGTTATTGTTCGTCAGCCCAAATCGGAACGACGTGATATCGCCGGGCAGAATCGAACCATCGTAGCTCGTCGTAGTGACCTGCGTCGTCCCGATCGTTAACGGCGATGAAATATTCATCGATGCGACGATGTCGGCCAGCGCCGAAGTGGAAAAACCTAAACCTGCAAGTAACAAAACTGCAGGCAAAGAGGAACCGACAATGGCACGGCAAAGCCGGCCAAAAATAAATGAATGGCGCATGGAGACACTAAAAAGTTTTTTTATACAACCCAACTGCCTGTATTTCCGCTATGCAAATTAGCTATAAGCAAGCTATTAGCGGCCCCTGGGCAGTCACCCCGAAATTCAATTAATTTTTCAGCATTTGCATTCTATTGGGAAATATTATGTATATTCTGACAAGTTATGACAAATTCTGACAATTCACCTAGGACACCTTGTAAAGCGCGAAAATCGACCAAAACCAATAAACAACGGAACCTGATGGCTAGAATATTGCTGCTGGAAGACGAGACGGATTTGCGCCAGGAAGTGGTCGATTTTTTGCGTAGCGAAGGACACGCCGTAATGCAGGCGGGCAACGTAGCCGAGTTCACGCCCCAGCTCGAACAGGCCGACATCGCAATCATCGATATCGGCTTGCCCGACGGCAATGGTTTCGACGTCGCGCATAACCTTCGCAACTCGCATCCCCGCATCGGCATCATCATCCTGACTGCGCGTGGCGCCATGCACGACAAAATCAACGGCCTCAAGCTCGGCGCCGATCATTACCTGATCAAACCGATCCGCTTCAACGAACTCGCCGCCTACATTTCTTCCATCGCGCGCCGTGTCGCGCCCGTCATGTGGCGCCTGCATCTGATCGAACGAAAACTGATCGCACCCGACGGCAGCACCGAGAAAATGACCGGCGTCGAAATGACCATGCTGGAGTTGCTCGCGCGCAATGCCGGCCAGGTGGTGATGCGCCCGGCCATCGCCAAGGCCTTCGGCACCGATTGGCTGGCTTACGACGAACGGCATCTGGATCAGCTGGTCAGCCGCCTGCGCCGCCGCTGGCGCAAACATAACGGCACCGAATTGCCGCTGCGCACCGAGCACGGGCTGGGTTACAGCTTGTGCGTCGATATCGAAATAAAATGAAGTCCGGTTGCCGTTCATGATCAGTTGGCGTCCACGCTGACGATGAAGCTGTAGCCCTGGCGATGCTCGGTGCGCAACGGCAATTCGGTTGCCGCGTTTTTACGCCAGCGGCGGCGCAGCCGGCTGACCAGTTGATCGAGGCGGCGATCATCGAAACTGAGCCAATCGGTATCGAAGGCCTTGGCGATCATGCGGCGCGTGACAACTTGGTTGGCACGGCTGAACAGCAATTCCATCAGGATCATTTCCTGCGTGGTAAGCGCTTCGCAATGGCCATCCGGCGCACATAGTTGCCGCATGGCGCTGTCGAGCCGCCAGCCTGAATCGGGGAAGCGGCGCGCCATGGTGGCGATATAGGCCGACAGCATCATCGGCGCGATGGGTTTGATCAGATATTGATCGGCGCAGCTGCGCAGTCCGCGGATTTGGTCGTCGATGTTGTTGCGCGCGGTGAGCATGACGATACGTGCTTCCGGGCGCGAACGCTGCAGGCAGCCGGCGGCTTTGAAGCCGTCGCCGTGAGGCAGATCGATGTCGATCAGCGCAATGTCGGTCTGATGCATTTGCGTGGCAAATTCCGCCATGCCGCCGGCTTCGACGACACGATGGCCTTCACCGCTCAGCGTTGCGCTATAGGCGCGCCGCAGATCGTTTGCTTCTTCGAATAACAAGATTCTTGCCATATGAGTACCTTTGTATCTTCCTGTGAAAAAATTATGGCACTCAATGGAAGCGGCAAAATTGCACGTTTTGAATAGTTAACAAAAGTTAGCAAAAAGCAGTGAGCTTTAGACGCCGTATTGCAACAAGTACTGCGTAGTATCATGTCGAGCGCCGCAAAAAGCGCCTCCGGAACGAACCAGAATTCTCCTTTGAAGATATCGAAATGAATATTGCAGCACTGGAAGACGACCCGATCGAAGCCAACCTGATCCAACAGATTCTGGTCAACGCCGGCCATACCTGCACGCTGTTCGAGACCGGCAATACGCTGATCGAAACGCTGCGCACGCGCCATTTCGATTTACTGGTGCTGGACTGGAATCTGCCGGACATGACCGGCTACGACGTGGTGAACTGGGTGCGCAGCAATCTGAGTTCGCAGGTGCTGGTGCTGTTTTTGAGTAATCGCGCACTGGAAGAAAATATCGTGCTGGGGCTGATGGCCGGCGGCGACGATTACATGCTCAAACCGGTGCGCCGCGCCGAATTGCTGGCGCGCATTCATGCGCTGTCGCGCCGCCTTGCGCCGCCTGCGGGCCTGGCTACGGTATCGGCGGTGATGGCGATGGCGGCGGCGTCTCCCCCAGCGGAAAATCCGGTACTGGAACTGGGCGCTTACCGCTTCAACAAAATCCTGCGCACGGCGCTGTTTCAGGGCAAGCCGGTTGAACTGAAGCCGAAGGAATTCGATATCGCTTTTGTGCTGTTCCAGAATGCCGGCGGCATCGTGTCGCGCGACAAGCTGATCGAAATGGTATGGGGACGCGAGCTGATGATGACGTCGCGCACCTTGGATACGCATATGTCCAATGTGCGCAGCAAGCTGGCGTTGCGCCCGGAAAACGGGATCAAGCTGACCACGATTTATACCTTGGGTTATCGGCTGGATTTGCTGGACTGATTTGCCGGCGTCATTGCCGGCGCAGATTTCCGAAGTATGCGGTTTAGACGCTGGGCAATGTCAAAACAAACGTCGCGCCTTGCGATGCATTGTTGACGAACGCAACCGCGCCGCCGTGATGTTCCATCACCGTTTTCACAAACGCCAGGCCCAGGCCGGCGCCGCCCTGGCCCGATCTGCCGGCCCTGTAAAACGGTGTAAACAATCGCGCGCTATCGGCTTCGGGGATACCGCCGCCCTCATCGCTGATAGCGCAATGGATGATGGCCTGGCCGTTTTCCTTCACCACTTTCAACTCGCAACGCACTTCCGCATCGGCCGGCCCGTATTTGATGGCGTTCGTCAGCAGATTGCCGATGGCGCGGCCCATCAGCGAGCGATCCGCGCGAACCCAGTAACCGCCGTCAGCCGGTTCCGCACCGCTGATCAACAGCACGCGCTTGGCATTGGCCAGCCCCCACACTTCATCGCTGGCGTCGGCCAGTATGGAAAGGAAATCGACTTCCTCCATCTGATAATCTTTCGATTCCGCTTTGGCCAGTTGCACGAAATCGTCCGCCAGCGACAAGGTACTGCGCACCGACTTCTCTATGCGCGCGAACAACTCATCCAATTGCATCGTCTTCTGGCCGGTCCGCTGCAATTCCAGCATGGCCAGGATGGATGATTGCGGCGCGCGCATATCGTGCGAAATAAAGTTCAGGCTTTCATCGCGCAGGCGTTCGGTGGCGCGCAGGTTGGTGATATCGGCCAGCGAAACGATCCAGCCGAGCGGATCGCCATTGGCTTTTTGCGACGGCGAACTTTTGATCAGGAAAATGCGCTGCATGCCGTCCCCGGTTTCAATGCCCGATTGCGCGATGCCGGAAGCGGCCAGCAATTGCTGCCATGAATGATGTTTCAATCCAGCTTGCGCGGGCGGTTCGAAAGGCGTCAGCAGGTTGTCGATATGCTGGCCGCGCGCCAACATCAGATTGAACGATGAGAACAGAGCCTGCGCCTTGCGGTTGTGCAGCATCAGCATGCCATCATTGTCGATCACCAGATTGGCATCCGGCATGCTGTTCAGATTGTCGCTGACGAAACGATGCAAATCGCGCATGCGCCGGGTTGCCAGCCGCATGGCTTCGATACGCCGTTCCAGAAAATCCCAGAGCCTGGTTTTTGCGCCGGCGGCCGGGATCCGAGCCGGGTAGGGCGCATCGGCGCCAAGGCGCACTACTTCTTCGTTCAGATAATCGAGCGCCGTTTCCAGCCGGCGCCAGCTCCATACCGGATACACCAGAAACAACAACAGCAGCGCGCCCGACGGCGCAATCCAGATGCCGTTCTGAAAAGCGAAATAGCTGACCAGGCAGACCGCCAGCGCATACGCTGCCGTCAACACCAGCGCCAGCCGGGGCGACATGAAAATAAAACCGATCAGGATCAGCACCGCGGGCAATGCCGTGAACAGCGTCGCGGCAAGCGGCGATGTTCTTTTAATCGAACGGCCCTGCATCAGCGCCGCCAATAGATTGGCATGCATTTCCACCCCGGACATCAAACCGTCCTGCGCCGCCAACGGTGTCGGGAACACATCGCCCGAGCCGACCGCCGTGGCGCCGACCAACACGTATTTGCCGCGGAAAAAGTCGACCGGAACGGTGCCGTTCAACACATCGATATACGACACCGTGCGGAAGTGCCCGGGCGGGCCGGCGAAAGGAATATGGATCAGGCCGTTGCGTTCAAGCGCCAGCCGTATCGGACCGCTGCGGCCGGCCGGATCGCCATCTGCCTTGGCCTTGAATCCGCTCTGATGGAACGCCTCGGTATCGCCGCCGGTTTCCAGCATGGCCAATGCGAATTCCGGCCATCGATGGCCGTCGATGCCTTCAAACAGATAGGTACTTCTGACCACGCCGTCGCTATCGAAATTCAAATGGATATGCGCCAGCCGCACCGCCGCCCTCGCGAATTCCGGCAGCGGTTCAATGGCATGCAGACCGGCATCGGATTGCGCCAGCAGCACCGGCAGCACAGTGTGGAGATTTTTCGCGATCGCCGCCGCCAGTGCATGGTCGCCGGATGGGCCGCCCGCATCGGTTTCGCTTTCGGTCAGGATGATGTCCAGCCCGATGGCTTTCGGATTGGCGTTCGCCAAAACGTTCAGCAACTGCGCGTGGGTGCCGCGGGTCCACGGCCAGCGGCCCAAAGCGGCAATGCTTTTATCGTCGATGGCGATGATGACGATATTGGCGGCGGCAGGGCGCTCCGCCGTCTCCATCAGGCGATCGTAGATGAGCCGGTCGGGCCGTCCGATGCCGCCGGCGCGGCCCAGCAGCACCGCCGCAATCAAGGTCGACACCAGCAGCAATAGCCACTCGTTGCGCAGCGACGATCGCTGCGGACGCGAACTTTGGGCGGATGCACGCATGCCGGCTCAGGCCGCGATCAGTATTGCTCGCGCAGCGGACCGCCGCTGCTGTTCCACACGCCGCCGTAGCTGGTCTTCCAGACGCCGAAGACTTCGAATTTCTGCGCTTGCGAAAAGGCGCTTTGATAGCCGTCCGGATCGATGCTGCGAACGCGGGCGAAATAGGCGCCGGCAGCAGGGCGCGCAAATGCGACTTCCGCCTTACCGGTTTCGATGTGTTTCACCACTTTGGCGAAATCCGCCGTGGCGGCAATTTCGAAAACGAAGGTCTGGCCCGCTTCGCCGCGCCAGGAGAAGTGCATCTGGTCTTCATCCTGCGAAGGCTGCGGCGCTTGCTGCGCCGCCAGAATTTCCAGCGGCTTCACATCGCCGTAGGGGCCCTGATCGGCCGCGCCATTGACGGTCTCCACGGTGGCGACGCGCCAATAAAAACTGCCCGGCGGTACGGCGTCATGCAGGAATTCCGGCGTTTTCAGGCCGTCGCGATCGAGCAGCAATTGCGTGAAGGCGGCATCGGATGCAATTTGCAAATGATAGGTACTGCCTGCGCCGACATCGGCCCACTTGAACAGCACTTCCACCGGTTTGCCGTCGACCGAACTTCTCAACTTGGGACCGGGTTCGATCGGAAACGGCGGCAAGGGATGCGCCTTCAGTTTGAATTCGCGGGAAACCGGTTTGCCTTCCAGTCCGTTATTGTCGATCGATGAGGCGAACACATAATAATGGCCGTCATCCAGATCGGGAACCCGCGCCGCGGCTGCATCGGTGCCGGCCGGAACATTCAGATCGGCCACCATATCCTGTCCCTTGGCGTCCTTGGCGACGCTGACGCGGAATGCGCGCACCTTCGATCGCTGCATGATCGGCATGGTTAATGAAAACCGCACCGGCGTCCGGTCTTGCACGGCATCGCCATCGGCGATCGCGGGCGGGTCCGGCAAGACGACCGGTGCTGCGGTCTGTCCGGCGACCGCCACCACGGCGCCGTAATTGGCCGGCAGATCCTTGGCATGATGCGCGATCACGTTCTGTCCTGGCGGCGCTACGCGCACAGTGCCTTCCAGCACTTCGTTGAAGCTTTTGCCGCCGTCGAAATTAACCCGGAAACGGGTACCGCGCACACCCGCAGCGGTCAGCGGGGTATGTATTTCATAGCGCGTTTCGGGTTTGGTGAACGGCGTCACGGTGGATGAGACGCGGCCTTTTTCCAGCGTCAGCGACGTGCGCGGCCGCTCGGTGAATTGCTGCATGCGCAGCAGCGTCAATTGAAGATTGCTGGCCGGCGTAACCGAAAAATAGGTGCCGTCTTTCAGTGTCAGCGTAATAAAACCTTGCGCCGAAGTTGCAATCATCGCGCCTTCCGGCACGGACGCACCGACATCGGCGGCGATGATCGCGCCGTCCCGGCCCAGAATGCTGACGTCGCCATGCACGGCGGAAATGGTGGCAAAGGCGGTCTTTTCCAGCAGTAATCTGGAGGGAATGAGGATCGGCGTGCCGACCGGCACGGTGCGGTCGTTTGGAATGTGGTTCAGTTTGCCCAGTACTTGCCAGTTCCTGCTGTCGCCGGTGAATCGGTTGGCGACCACGGAGAGCGTTTCATCCTGCGCGATGTTGTAAACCACGCCGGCCTTATTGGTGCTGATACGGCCCGGGTTCGATCTGGACTTGCCGCTTTGGCCGGATGCCGGTGTCGATGTCGATGCGGTTGCAGCAGTGGCTGCTTGCGAAAAGGGAGTCGAAGAGAGCGTCAAAGCGCAAAGAACGGAAACCGCAAGCGTATTACTTTTATTTTTAGAGAGTGTCATGTCGGTGCAATGTCTTCAAAAGGAAAACCGTCGAACAACAATAAAGCGGCATCCGGCAGGGGTCTGTGTCTCGGGATACTCGCAAGCTTGGCAAAAACGCAATTCTACTATTCATCGTCTTTCGGTTAGACAAAATAACCTTGCGGGAGTAGCCTTTCGTATTTTGAAGCGCCGCAGCATATAAATAGGGTTTGAAGTCAGCATGAATGACGCAGCAAGCGACGGTGAAGAAAGTGCGGCGCAGAAACCGGCGCCGCCGACATCGAGAGAATTATTTTTGGGGTTTCTGGGTCTTGGCATGATCGCCTTCGGCGGCGCACTGCCGCTGGCCTACCGCATGATCGTCGAGCGGCGGCGCTGGCTCAACAACAAGGAATTCGTCGAACTGCTGGGTCTGTGCCAGTTTCTGCCGGGCGGGAACATCATCAATTTATCGGTCGCCATCGGCATGCGCTTCCGCGGCCTGAAAGGCGCGCTGGCCGCCATCGCCGGCTTGATTGCCATTCCCTCCATCATCATCGTATTGCTGGGCATGCTGTACGAACATTTCCAGAACGATCCGCATGTCCGCCATCTGTTTGCCGGGCTGGCGGCCGCGGCTGCCGGCATTCTGATGTCGATGGCGATCAAGATTGTGCTGCCTTTGCGCAAAAACCTGACGATGGCAGCGATCGCCGTAGTGTGTTTCATGGCCATCGCCGTACTGCGCCTGCCCTTGTTCCTGACCATGCTGGTCATGACGCCGCTCAGCATCCTGATCGTCGGAAGGAACAGAAAATGATCCAGACACTGGTTTCGCTGGGCCTGATCTTCTCGCAACTATCGGTGCTGGCGTTCGGCGGCGGCGCGACGATTTTGCCGGAGATGCAGCGGCAGGTGGTTGAAATCCATCATTGGATGTCGAGTGAAGAATTCAATGCGCTGTTTGCGCTGAGCCAGGCTGCGCCCGGGCCGAATCTGATGATCGTCACGCTGATCGGCTGGCATGTGGCGGGGCCATGGGGCATGCTGGTCACGACGCTGGCCAAGTTCGGCCCTTCGTCGGCCATCACGATCATGACGCTGCACGTATGGGATCGCTTCAAGGACAAACCCTGGCGCGGCGCCGTCCAGGCCGGTTTGCTGCCGGTGACGGCAGGATTGATCGCCGCCGGCGCCGGGCTGATCGCCCATGCGGCAGACGGCAACTGGCTGCTCACCGCGATCACCGCGGCAATCGCGGTGATCGGTTGGCGCAGCGAAGTTCACCCGCTGTGGCTGCTGTTCGGCGGCAGTGCGGCGGGCTTGCTTTTGCTAGGCGGGATTTGACGACCGGCGCCCTTCGAGATGCCACAAATCGAAGGATGACCAGCCGCATCCGGCCATCGCCGCTTAGAACCCGTAGCTAAGCGAACCCACCACCAGATTCTTCTGACTCACGCCAAAACGGTTTTGACCGCCGATGATCGCTTGCAGTCCCAGCGTCACGCCAGAGCCGCCCAGCGCTTTTGTCACGCCCAGGATCAGATGACGGAAAGCGCCGCCGACCGGGCCGTGGCCGTCGATACAGCCATTCACCGCAAAGCCCTGATTGGGACCGCAGGCGGTGCCGGTGAGGGTGTCCGTGCTACCCAGATATTTGCCTTGTTTGCCATACGTGTAATAACCGAGCGAACCGGTGAAGTTGATATCGTAAGGCAGTGTATGCGTGTAGTTCAGCGTCCAGTAAGTATCGCCCTTGTTACCCCACACCACGTCTTGCAGCAAGGTTTGCGCATTCAACGCAAAGTCGCCGTAGCTCACGCCCAGCTTGGTTTCCAGCGCATTCGAATGCGAGCCGTTGATATAGACGTAACCGGTCATGCCGACGACATAGCCGAAGTCGCCGATCTTGCCGTTGTAGCCGCCGTACAAGTCGTTCTCGATCGATTTATTCGTCTGGAAATCGGTGATGCCGCGGTCGCTATAGGAATTGCCCAGTTGCTGGTACGAGTAATTGATCATCGAGCCCCAATAACCCAAATACACGCCGGAAGGATCGTTCCAGTCGACGCCCCATTGCGCGACGGGTTTGTCGGCTTCAGGCGCGTCGGCGCCGGTATTGCCGAGCGGTGCGCCGGGGCCGTAGGTCGAGGTGATGCCGCGCAAAATATAGTGACTCACAAGATCGATATGGCCTGTGAACGCCGGCGGCGTAGGTGCCGGTGCAACATCGGCTGCGGGCGCAGGCGTTTCTTGCGCCATTGCGACGGAACAGGACAAGCCCAACAAGGTGGTACCGACTACGGACAAGCAAGCACGTTTCAGCTTCATGACATTCCCCTTTTCAAACGTTAAAAAACCCCCACCTGACATCCAATCCAATTCACCAAGCCATTACTTCACCAACGTATCGATTCGCCAAAAATCAATGCATCAAGCTTCACCACAACTGCAATTTCAACTTCAATCCCAACGTCACTTCAAATAGCTACGCCAGCTTCCCAAGTGCGTGATTTCCTTCGCGCCGGCGGCAGCAATCGCCTCGCACACGAAGCCCTGCACGCTGCTGCCGTCGGCCAGCAGCACCGTGCCGATGCCGAGCGGCGCAGGAATGCCGGCAACAAAAGAGCCGTAGCCCGCCAGCGGCATGCGCCAGACTTCCAGTTCGATCGCCGCGCCGCCGTGGTGGCTGCGCACCATGCCGGGACGTTGCGGAGCGTCGCCGGGCAGCACATAAAAGCGGTACACCGGCGCCGACGCAGTACGCGCCAGCAGATGCGCGCCGCGCGAGGTCAATTGGCCGTTCAACGGCAAGCCGCTCATGTGGGCGCCGCACACTGCAACGTCGACATAAGCCGGTTCAAACTCAGCATCGGATTCAGGTGCGGATATGGATCCGGCCGCCGCCGGCGCTGGCGCCGAATTAGCGCTGCCGTCGCGGTCGTCGCAGGCATCCAGCGCGATGCCGGTCGCGCCCACTGTTTGCGAGGTCAGCCGGTGCAGACGCGCGGCCAGCGCCAGCAACCTTGGTTCGCTGAATTCCTGCGCAAACAGCGTGACGCCGAACGGCAGGCCGTCCTGCTGGAAGCCGGCCGGCACCGCCACCGCCGACAGGTTCAGCAGATTCATGAAGTTGGTGTAATAGCCGAGATTGGAATTGAGCCGGATCGGATCGTTTTCCACTTGCTCCACGGTGTAAGTGGCGCCCGCAGTCGGCGTGATCATCAGATCGCATTGCCGCCATGTCTTGGCCGCTTCGCGCCGCAACGTCTGCAAGCGGTATTGCGCCTGGAATGCAGCGACGGCATCGATGCCGCGCGCCGGGCCGATGATCTGGCGCGTCACCGGAAATAAAGCATCCGGCTGGGCCTCGATGAAATCGGCAATCGCGGCGTAGCGTTCGGCCACCCATGGTCCTTCGTACAACAGGCGCGCAGTCTGCAGGAATGGCGCGAAGTCGATTTCCACCGGCGTGCCGCCCAGCTTGCGCAAGGCTTCGCAAGCTGCCGCGAAACACGCCGGCCCGAAGGCATTGCCGAAATACGCCAGATCGCGCGCGGCCGGCACGCCGAAACGGAAGTTGCTTGCCCCGGCTTCGGCCTCGCGTGCTGCAAATGCGGCCGGCGCCGCACGCGAGTACGCATCCGCCTCATCGTAAGCAGCCGCCACCGCCAGCACATCGGCGGCATCCGCAGCGGTCAATGCAAAAATGGAAATGCAGTCCAGCGTTTTGCAAGCCGGCACCAGGCCGCGATTGGACAACATGCCGAGCGTCGGCTTCAAGCCGACCAGGTTATTCAGCATGGCCGGCACGCGCCCGGAGCCGGCGGTGTCCGTTCCCAGGCTGAAACTGGCCAACCCCAGCGCCACCGATACCGCCGAACCGGAGCTGGAGCCGCCGGAAATGTAGGCCGGATCAAGCGCATTGCGCGCCGCGCCGTATGGCGAACGGGTACCCACCAGCCCGGTCGCGAATTGATCGAGATTGGTTTTGCCGAGCGGGATGGCGCCGGCGTCGATCAGCCGCTGCACCACCGCCGCATGCCGCGCCGGCATATAAGCGTAAGCAGGACAACCGGCCGTGGTCGGCACGCCGGCTAGATCGATGTTGTCCTTGATGGCAAACGGGATGCCGTACAACGACAGCTCCGCCGGATCCTGCCCGGCCAGCCGATCCGCATACGACAACAACGCAGCGCGATCCAGCCGGCAGATCCAGATGTTGTGGCTGTCGGGCGCTTCCAGCAAAGGCAGCAATTGCTCGATCAGTGCGCGCGGCGTCAGCGTCCGGGCCAGATACTGCCGGCGCAAAACGGACAGCGACAAATTGACCGAAGACGATGATTGCGATGTCATCATTGCGGCACCTCCGCCTGCTGTTCCAAACCCTGTTTCAAACCCTGTTTCAACACCGCGACATGCTGACCCGCGCCGACCGGCGTGCCTTCGCCGACCAGCCACTCGACCATGGTGCCGGCGCACGGCGCGGTCAGCGGGATTTCCATCTTCATCGATTCCAGAATCGCCAGGCTGTCGCCCTCCTGCACCTCCTGGCCCGGCTGCGCCAGCACACGCCAGACGCTGCCCGGCACGCTGGCCGACAAGTAGCGGCTGCCGGCCGGCAGTTCGGCCTGCGTCGAAGTCGACGGCGCTGCTTCTTCGCCGCGCCAATCGGCCTGTCCGCTGCTGCGCCAGCGTTCGCGCTCGGCTTCGAACGCCGTCTGCTGGCGATACTTGAACGCGGCGATGGGCGCTGCTTCCTTCTGCAGGAAGCGGTTGTAATCGGCCAGCGAAAATTGGATTTCTTCAATCTTGATATCGAATCGGCCCAGCGGGAAATCGCGCCGGTGCGCCAGTAATTCTTCTTCGCTGACTTCATAGAAACGGATCTGATCGAAGAATCGCAGCAGCCATGGCTTGCCGTCTCGGAAACTGCCGGTCTGGCGATAACGGTTCCACATCTGCACGGTGCGCCCGACGAACTGATAGCCGCCCGGCCCTTCCATGCCGTACACGCACAGATAAGCGCCGCCGATGCCGACCGCGTTTTCCGGCGTCCAGGTGCGCGCCGGGTTGTATTTGGTGCTGACCAGCCGGTGGCGCGGATCGATCGGCGTGGCGACCGGCGCGCCCAGATAAACGTCGCCCAGGCCCAGCACCATATAACTGGCGTTGAACAAAACGTCGTAGACATCCTTGACCGCATCCAATCCGTTGATGCGGCGGATGAATTCGATATTGCTCGGGCACCACGGTGCGTCCGGCCGGACGGTGGTCTGATATTTTTCGATGGCAAGCCGGGTCTGGGTATCGTTCCAGGCCAGCGGCAAATGCACGATGCGCGACGGCACCACCATTTGATCCACCGGCAGCATCTGCGTTTCCAGCGATGCCAGCTCGCGCAGCAAGGCCGGCAGCGGCAGGCGGCGATGATCGTAGTGCAGTTGCAGCGAACGGATGCCCGGCGTCAGATCGATCACGCCCGGCAGACCGGCCGCTTCGATGGCTTGCATCAATGCGTGCACACGAAACCGCAGATTCAAATCCAACACCGGTTCGCCGAATTCGATCAACAGATAATCGTCGCCGGCGCGGCGATATACGAGATGCGTGCCCAGATGCGTACCATCGGCGATGTCGCTTTCGCGCACCAGCGCCGAAGCCTGCTCGCCGCGTGTGCTGCGCGGTGGAATGAAGATCGGAGACATGCCGACACCGGCGTCTGAAAACACCGCTTCCTGCGCAGCCCGTATGGCGCCGGCTTGGTCGTCGGCGACCCGGATAAAGCGCACGGTATCCCCCGGTTTCAACTGGCCGGTTTTCCACAAGTCGCCGGAGACGATGACCGCAGGGCAGACAAAGCCGCCCAGGCTGGGGCCGTCCGGGCCGAGTATCACCGGCATGTCGCCGGTGAAATCGATGGCGCCGATGGCATAGGCGTTGTCGTGGATATTCGACGGATGCAGCCCGGCTTCGCCGCCATCGGTGCGGGCCCAGCGCGGCTGCGGCCCGATCAGGCGCACACCGGTGCGGCTGGAATTGAAATGCACTTGCCAGTCGGTGCCGAAGAACATCGCGATATCGTCGTCGGTAAAGAAATCCGGCGCACCGTGCGGCCCGTAATGCACCGCGATATCCCAATGATGGGTATAGGCCGGGATCGCTTGCGGCGCGATGCTTCGGCGCCGCACTTCGGCTTCGGCGCCCGGATGCAACTTGAGCACATCGCCGCTGCGCAGCGCGCGTCCTCCATGGCCGCCGAAATTACCCAGCGTAAACGTGGCGCGGCTGTCCAGATAGCAAGGCACATCGACGCCGCCGGCCAACGCCAGATAGCCCCGCACGCCGCCGCCGGCCACCGCACCGCAGCGCAATGTTTCGCCGGCGCGGATGGTATGCGCCTGCCAGTTCTGCAATGCGCGTTCGCCGCCGTCATTGCCGCCGTTGCCGCTGCTACCGGTAACCTTTGCCTGCAAATCCGCGCCCGCCAATGCAATCGTGCAATCGGCGTTGAACTTCAGCGTCACGCCTTGCAAGGTCAGTTCCAACGCGGCGGCTTTGCTGTCGTTGCCCAGCAGATAATTGGCGCAACGATGCGCATACGCATCCATCGGGCCGGACGGCGGCACGCCGACGGCCCACAAACCCTGCCGCCCCGGATAGTCCTGCACCGTACTTTGAATACCGCCTTCCAGCACGTCGATGGTATGCGGCGCATAAGCCATTTTCGACAGCATCGCGGTGGTCTGCTTGCCGGCAACGAATACCGGATACGCCAGGATGCTCGCCAGATAATCCAGATTGGTTTCGATGCCGTGAATCCGCGTGGCCGGCAGCGCCACCGATAATGCCGCGATCGATGCCGCCCGGTCTTGGCTCTTGACGATCAATTTCGCCAGCAGCGGATCGTAATATGGACTGACCGCGATGCCGCGCTCGATCCAGGTATCGACCCGCAGGCCGGAACCGAAAGTCACTTCCGTCAATACACCCGATGAAGGCTGGAAATTCTTGGCCGGATCTTCCGCGTAGACCCGCAACTGCATCGCGTGGCCGCCCGCTTGCAGCGCCGATTGCGCCGGCAGCGTCAGCTCGCCGGCGGCGGCGCGAATCATCCATTCGACCAGATCGACGCCGAACACTTCTTCGGTCACGCCATGCTCGACCTGCAAGCGCGTATTGACTTCAAGAAAATAAAATTCGCCGGTATTGGCATCGAGCACATATTCGACGGTGCCGGCCGAACGATAGGACATCGAGCACGCCAGCCGCACCGCCGTTTCGGCCAATGCGGCGCGGGTATGCGCGGCCAGGCCAGGCGCCGGCGTTTCTTCGATCACTTTCTGGTTGCGGCGTTGCACGGAACAATCGCGCTCGCCGAGATGCACGACATTGCCGCGGCCATCGCCGAATATCTGCACTTCGACGTGACGCGCGGCCTGTACGAATTTCTCCAGATAAATGCCGTCGTTCTTGAAATTATTCGCCGACAGATGACGCACCGAAGTGAACGCGCTGCGCAGTTCCGCTTCATCGGCGCACAGGCGCATGCCGATACCGCCGCCGCCGGCAGTGCTTTTCAGCATCACCGGATAAGAAATGGTCTGCGCCTCGCGCACCGCCTCTTCGACATCGGCCAGCAAGCCGGTGCCGGGCAACAGCGGCACCTTGGCCAACTGCGCCAATTCGCGCGCGGTGTGCTTCAGGCCGAAAGCGCGCATCTGCTCCGCGGTCGGGCCGATGAAAACAATGCCGGCGTCGGCGCAGGCTTCGGCGAAGGCCGCGTTTTCGCTCATGAAACCATAGCCGGGATGGATCGCTTCGGCGCCGCTGCTGCGCGCAGCCGCCAGGATGGCATCGGCCGATAGATAACTTTGCGAAGCCGGCGCGGGGCCGACGCAGATCGCTTCATCGGCCAATCTGACGTGCAGCGATTCGGCATCGGCTTCCGAATAAATAGCCACGCTGGCGATGCCCATTGCACGCGCGGTGCGAATCACGCGGCAGGCAATTTCACCGCGGTTGGCGATCAGGATTTTCTTAAACATCCGCTGTCTCCGCTGCCGAAGCCGTTTCTGTTTCATGCGCGTCCCAGATCAGGAACTGCACCGGCGTCGGATTGTAGGCATTGCACGGGTTATTCAATTGCGGACAGTTGGAGACCAGCACCAGCACATCCATTTCGGCGCGCATTTCGACGTACTTTCCCGGCGCGGATACGCCGTCTTCGAAGGTCAATCCGCCCTGCGGCGTCACCGGCACGTTCATGAAAAAATTGATATTCGGCGCCAGATCGCCCTTGCTCATGCCGCAATCGGCTTGCGCCAGGGCATGCAGAAAATTATCGCGGCAGCTGTGCATGAATTTCTTTTGCAGCGCGTAGCGCACGGTATTGCTTTCGGCGGCGCAGGCGCCGCCGAGCGTATCGTGGCGGCCGCAGGTGTCGGCCGTGACGGTCAGCATCGGGCGGCCAAGATTGGAATACAGCACGGTGCCGGTGGATAAATAAATACCGCCCTGTTGCTGCATGGTGTCGGTGCTGCTGTAGTGTTCGCCGGTGTCGGCGGCGCTATAGAAAATGGTATCGACTGCCTGATTGCCTTCCAGATCGACGATGCGCATGGTTTGCCCGCGCCGCAGTGTGTGCAGCCATGGTTCTCCGGCCGCCAGTAAATGCGTCTGCGCAGCGTTGGCTGCTTCCAGCCGGCTTGCGATTAATGTGGACATGCGAATTCCTAACGATAAGTAAGTTCGGTGTTGCAGAAGCCGCGCTGATTTTCAGGGCAGGCCATGCGGCAAGGGTCATCGGCGGCGGGCGGCGGCGAGCGCCAGGCCAGCAGGCCGACCTTTTTTGGTGCGTAAGCCGGCGCCGGGTCGAATGGATGCGGGGCGGCCGACAAGGCGACCAGCGTGTCCATTTCGAAACGCAATTCGACTAGCGCGCCGGCGTTGGCATGCCCGGCGGCGAATTGAAAACGGCCGTCGCCATCCACCACAACCTTGCTGAACAGATTGACGCAGGGCACCAGATCGCGCAGCCCCAAACCCCATTTCCCGAGCTCGATCAACAGGCCGTCGCGGCCGCTGCGCGCCATCCCGTTACGGTGTTCCTGATAACGTTGCACGCCGTATTTGCGCAGCAGCCCGGCCGCATCGCCTGCGCCGCACAGCGGGTCGTGCCAGCCGGCGGTGTCGCTAACGATCGAGGCCAGGATGCGGCCCATGTCGGAATACAGCACGTTGCCGGCGGTCAGGTGTGCTGTGTGTTGCGCCTTGAGGGTATCGGGCAGGTTCAGGCGCTCCAGGCGTTCGTCGGCGCGGTAGAGCAGCAGCGAGAGATTGGCGCCGCCTTCGACGTCGATGAAGCGCAGCGTGGTGCCGCGCCGGACCAGATAAGACCAATGGCCGCCGCCTGGAAGCAATTCGCTCCAGAGTATTTTTTCGGCGTCGATATCCGGCGCGAAGCCGGCGGCGTATTGCGGGATGTCCACGGCGGCGGTCATGGCGAGACCGCCGTTTTCGGGAGGGAAAGAAAGCGCCTGCGCGGAATGCACAAGGGCGGTAGAGATGAAGCAAAAGATAAGCGCATGTTCGACTCCCGGAGAGGATAAAAACGAGAGGCGAGCAATCACAATGCGTGATAGCCTCCCGGGCTTTTATCCCTCCGTGTAGTCTCGAACATGCGTCGTTGCCGCAAAGATGATGCAGCAGCACCGGACTCGAAACCGGCCGCTCTTGGACCAGACATCGCACAAAGTGCGACCGGAACCCTAGCGGCCATGCTCAAGAAACGCAATCAATATGTATTGACCATGTACGCGCCTCTCGGTGATTTTTTACTAAGCAGGAATGATGCCAGCGGGTTTTGCGGCGGCGCTCATGGCGTGATGCCGGTCCGCGGTATGTCTTCGGTGCATGGGGTGCGCCTTTTTGGTGCGGATGTGTCAATTTGGGATGGCGGATTAGTGCGCTACTGACGGAGGTGATGCTCCAAACCTGGATTTCGCCGCTTCCTTGTATGATTGAATATTCGACTATTTCCCGAGTGCAAAATGAAAAATCTGCAGACCCGAAACATCAGCCTGCCGCAATTGGGATTGGGCACCTTCCGCATGCTGGGCGACGATTGCCGCGCGGCAGTTGAAAGCGGCCTGGCGCTCGGCTACCGGCATCTCGATACGGCCGCAATGTACGCTAATGAAGAAGCGGTCGGCGCCGCAATTACTGCATCCGGCATCCGGCGCGATGCCTTGCATGTCACGACGAAAGTGTGGCATGACCAGCTCGCGCCGGCGGCGATCCGGGCTTCCCTGCAGGCAAGCCTGGACAAACTGCAACTCGACTACGTCGATCTGTTCATGGTGCACTGGCCATCGCCGGATATGGACCTGCGCGCGATCTTCGCAACGCTGGCGCAACTGCAGGCGGCAGGCCGCGTGCGCGCCATCGGCGTCTGTAATTTCACATTGAGCATGTTGCGTATGGCGATCGATGAAATCGGCGAACCTCTCGCATGCAATCAAGTCGAATATCACGTACTGCTGGATCAAACGCCGATGCTGCGTTATCTGGCGGGCAAATCGATTCCGCTGGTGGCGCACTGCCCGCTGGCGCAGGGCACGCTGGCAGATAATCCCGCGCTGATCGCCATCGGCCGCAAGCACGGCTTCGGCCCGGCGCAAGTCGCGTTGAAATGGCTGCTGGATCAGGACGGCGTGGCCGCGATTCCGAAAGCGCAACGGCCTTCCAGCCAGCAGGCCAATCTGGATGCACTCAAGCTGGAATTGGATGATGAAGATCGCCGCATGATTGCCGCATTGCCAAAAGACAGACGTTTTGTGAATCCGCCTTTTGCACCGCTTTGGGATACATCCGAAAAATGAATGACGACAGATATTGTCAGAAGCTTGGCGCCACTGCGCGCTATAGCCAGAAACGGTATGCAAGCATTGTAAATCTGGGTTAATTCAACTATTACCACGTAGCTTTCGGCATGAAAATAAGAACTTCATTACAATTCGGGGCCTTTCCGTTTGGAATTATTTTGCAATGCCAATTGATTACTGTCACATCGAAGGTGGAAATTTCGGCGACGATTTAAATCGCACTATGTGGTATCGGCTTTTCCCCGATATCGATCAGTTATCGAAAGAAATCGTGGTGGCCGGCATCGGCACCATCCTGTCCCGCAAACCCGCCGCGAAGATACGCCAGGTAGTTTTAGGCGCCGGCGCCGGCGGACCGCGCGTCAAACTGAATGTCGGCAATAGCGATATCCGCTGGGTGCGCGGTCCGCAATCGGCCACAGCGGTCGGGGTGGCGCCCTATCTGGGAATCGGCGATCCGGCCTGGCTGTATTCGGATTTGTATGATGCATTCGATGCAGACCGCGGCGGCGCCATCGGCTTCATACCGCACTGGGCCACGTGGCGCAGTTTCGACTGGAAAAAGGTGGCGGCCGATGCCGGATTGCGCGGCATCGATGCGCGCCTGCCGCCGGCGAAGGTCATGCATAAAATGCGTTCCTGCTCGCGCATCCTTACCGAATCTCTGCACGGCGCCGTATTTGCCGATGCAATGGGCATTCCCTGGGCGCCGGTGATTCTTTCGCATCGCTTCAACCGCTTCAAATGGGAAGATTGGTGCGCATCGATCTATCGAAAATTCGATCCTCTCGTGACAGACCGCGCCCTGGTCGATTCAGTCGGGCCGGTCAAATCGATCGCCAACAGAATAGCCAAAAGCATCAACTTCAAGGCGGTCGAGCGTCCTGCCGCATTGCGTGCCGTAAAGGCAGCGTCAGCCGATGACGCGGAACAGGTCGCCGCGCAATTGTCCAAATATTGCGCCGACGACGCCCACTTCTTTTTCAGTAATCCCCTGCTGGTCGAAATGCAGAAGGAAAGGATGCTGCAGGTTTGCGCCCGCTTCGCAAAAGATTATGGCCTGACCTTCCGGCCGGACAATTCCTCTCCGCTATTCCGCATTAACCACACAGAAATTAAAACGGATTTCGCGCATAACAATAATAGTTATGTTTGGGATTAGAATCGGTCGTAACCATCTTCGGTAACGATCTTTCAAGGATCCAACGTGAAAATTCTGATTCTCGGCGCCGGTGCAATCGGCGGCTATTACGGTGCGCGCCTTATCGAAGCAGGCGGCGACGTCACCTTTCTGGTTCGCCCGCAACGCCAGGCGCTTATCGAGAAGCAGGGCCTTATCGTGGAAAGCGAGCTCGGCCGTTTCGCGCAAGCGGTCAAAACGGCGACTGCCGAATCGGTCAAACCCGAGTTCGATCTGGTGCTGCTCACCTGCAAATCCTACGATCTGGCACAGGCCATGGACGCCATCGCGCCCGCGCTCCAGGCGCACACCGCGATCCTGCCGTTCCTCAACGGCCTGGTGGCCTACGATGCGCTCGACGCCCGCTTCGGCAAGCAACGGATACTGGGCGGCGTGGCCTACATCGCGACGATGCTGATGCCGGACGGCAGCATCGCGCATCGCGGCAACAACGATACGGTGCTGATCGGCGCCCGTTCTACAGCGTCGGAGGCGCGCGCCGCGGCGCAGGCTTTTTACGATCTTTTCGCCAAGTCGCCCGGCATTCGCAAAATGCCGGAAAATATCGAGCAGGCGTTATGGGACAAATGGGTGATGATCTGCTCCGGCGCGCTGATGTGCTGCCTGATGCGCGGCACCGTCAAGGATATTTTGCATACGCAGGACGGACGCCGCCTGATGGAGCAAGCCATGCGCGAATGTGCTGCGGTGGCTGAATATACCGGCTATAAATTATCGAAACAGGCCGTGGACGGCATGCGTGCATTGCTGCTGGACGAAAACCTGGCATGGGCGGCATCGATGATGCGCGATATCGACCGGAACCTGCCGCGGATAGAAGCCGACGGCATTGTCGGCGACATGTTGAAACGGGCCACGCAATTCGGATTCGATGTGCATCTGATGCGCGCAGCATATTGCCATCTGCAAGTGTATATGGCGCAACGGAGCAAAGCTGAGGGCGCGGCTTAAAGCAGCGTTTAAGCTACGCCCTCAGCTTTCCGGGCGGCCATATTAAACACGCATCGATCCGGCTTACCTGTCACAAAATCGGTGTCTGCAGCGTCTAGTCTTTTTCATCCGGACATTTTGCGCGCCATGACTTCCAAACAGCCTCTCGACGATTCCTCTTCCCATACCGGTAGCGATACCGATAACGATCCTTTCACGACGCTGCGCCCGCGTCTTTTTTCGATCGCCTATCGCATGCTCGGCACCCGCGCCGATGCCGACGACGTGCTGCAGGATGCGTGGCTGCGCTGGCATCAGGTGGATCGAAGCACGCTGCAATCGATCGAAGCGTGGCTGGTGACAGTCGTGACGCGGCTTGCGATCGACCGGCTGCGCGCGGCCAAAACCGAGCGTGAAGCCTACGTGGGATGGTGGTTGCCGGAACCGTTGGTCACACAGGATCCGCAGCCGACACCGGAAGCCGCCGTCGAACTGGCCAGCGAGTTGTCGGTGGCGTTCCTGTGGCTGCTGGAGCGTTTGTCGCCCGAAGAGCGGGCGGCCTTTCTGCTGCGGCAGGTCTTCGATTACGACTACGACGAAATTGCCGCACTGCTCGGCAAGAACCAGGCCGCTTGCCGGCAGATGGTGCATCGCGCATCGAGCCGGGTGCAGCAGGAGCGTCCGCGCTTCGAGGTGCCGGAGGATCTGCATCGCGGCCTGCTGGAGAAATTCATGCAGGCCGCGCACAACGGCGGGCGTGAGGCGATCAAGGCGTTGCTGGCCGACAATGTCGAGATCATCGGCGACGGCGGCGGCAAAGTGCCGTCATTCAAGAAAGTGCTGCGCGGCGCCGACCGGATCGCCAATCTGTATTGGGTCTTGTCGCGCAATCCCGGCGCTCGGGTGGTTTATCGGATCGCCCAAATCAACGGCGAACCGGGCCTGCTGCGATATATCGACGGAAAGCTGGAATCGGCACAGGCTTTTGTCACGGACGGCGAATGTATCGTCGCCATTTATGCGATTCGCAATCCGGACAAACTGGCGCATATTCCGTTGTTCGAATAGTCGTTGAAGACGCGTTGAAAACGCGTCGAAAATATTTTCACGGCATTTGCCGCAAATATTGTCACAAACACGCGATGCCTGACGTCTTATGTGTATGGAAGGCCGCAAAGGGCGGCAATCCGAAACCACGACAGCACTGAAAGGCCATTGCCATGACACAAGATACCTCATTGAAACATACGGTTCGCCTGCCCTACTACCAGCTGGCGCCCAAGGCATTCAAGACGCTGCTCGATC
Organism: Herbaspirillum sp.; assembly: GCA_036500325.1. Classification (GTDB taxonomy): domain Bacteria; phylum Pseudomonadota; class Gammaproteobacteria; order Burkholderiales; family Burkholderiaceae_D; genus Herbaspirillum. Next base: position 86,030 of record DASYCG010000070.1, read on the forward strand.
TCTCCGCCGCTATTCAGAAAGAATCGCTCGGCACTCGCCTGGTCGATCTGGTGTTCCTGCGGGTGTCGCAAATCAACGGCTGCGCGTTTTGCATCGATATGCATTGGCGCGACCTGATCCGCGAAAACGTCGACCCGCGCCATTTGAATGCCGTCGCGGGCTGGCGCGAAGCGCCGTTCTTCAACCAGCGTGAACGGGCCGCGCTGCGATGGGCCGAGATCGTTACCGCCATACCGCACAGCGACCCCAGCGATGCGGAATTCGCGCATCTGCAATTGCATTTTTCGAACGCGGAAATCGCCGAACTCAGCTTTGCCATCGCAGTCATCAATACCTGGAATCTGCTGAACGTCAGCTTGCGCAATCCGATCCCGGAAACCGTTTAAGGATTCGGATTCAAAACGCCTGCACGTCTCGAATAATCTGGTAATCCGCATCCGATGTGGGCACGAATTTTTCTGCATGCAAGGCCTGCAACGCCGCCGCCATGTTCGGATTTTTACTATCGAAAAAGACTTTCTGGATTTTTTCGCGGATGTCGGCGCAGAGTTGGCCACGGTAAACAAAGGGGTCGTGCGGAATACCGCCCGATCGCCACAGAATGCGGATATCGTTTTGCTTGATCGCGCCGTCCTGTATCAGCATCGCCAGCGAGGTGCTGGCGACAAAGGCGGCGTCGACTTCCTTATTTATCAGCGAATGTACCGACTGTTCATGACTGCCGGAATAACCGATGCGGGAAAAGTATCCAGCCAACGGCGTTTTAATTTCTTTTGAAAAAATATTCAACGGGATTAATGCCCCCGAGGTGCTGTCCGGATCCACCAGCGCCAGCTTTTTGCCTTTGAGCGAGGCAATCGTAAAGTCGCTCTTTTGCCGGACGATCAGCATCGAATAATACGTCACCGGCGCATCGGCATTATAGAGATCGGGCTTGTTCGCCAAAGTGGCAAACGGTGTAATGGACGCATCGCTTTTCCTGACCGACGCATAAGATGCGGGGCCCAGCCTGGCGATATCGACCGAACCGGACAGCAAGCCTTCCATGACGGCGCCGTAGGAAGACATCGACACGCTTTCAACCGGCACGTGCAAGGCGTCGCTCAATTCCTTGAAGATCGGCCGCAGGATCGTGGCGTTATCGAGCAGCTGGCCCTGCGGAAAATAGGAAAAGCGCAAGCGCGCCGGCCGGTCGCAGCCGGCCTGCGCCGGCGTGGCTGCGGCCTTGGCCGCCATCGGCACGGCCAACGCGAACAGCAGCAATGCGCAAATTTCTTTGCCGAAAGACATTTTAATCATGGTAGTTGGAATCTCCGTTGAACCAAGGTCCGTTCGATTTCGGCGACCGGCACCGGCCGCTGCAGGTAAAACCCCTGAACCTGATCGCAGCCGGCCACCTTGAGATGCGTTAATTGTTCTTTGCTTTCGACGCCTTCCGCGATCACTTTCAAATTCAGGTTATGCGCGAGCGACACGATCGACGCGACGATGACCGCATCGTTGTTATCGTTTCTGATATCGCGCACGAAAGAACGATCGATTTTTACCGCATAGATCGGTAGTTTCTTGATGTGGCTCAGATCGGAATACCCGGTGCCGTAGTCATCGAGCGAAATTTTCAGGCCGGCTGTGCGCAGCCGGTCCAGGATGTCGATGGCGACATCCAGGTCATCGATAATGCAGCTCTCGGTAATTTCAATTTCGAGTAATTCGGCCGGCAACGCGTATTGTTTCAACGCGGCCAAAACCGTATCGACCAGCAAATTGTCGCGCAATTGCTTGGCCGATACATTGATCGCTACCGGCACCAGCGGTATGCCGATCTCGCGCCACAGCGCCAACTGCCGGCAAGCCGACTGGATCACCCAATGACCCAAGGGCACGATCAGATCGTGCTCTTCGGCCAGGCCGATGAATTCATTCGGATAGATCAGGCCGAATTCTGGATGCAGCCAGCGCACCAGCGCCTCGATTCCCACGATGTCGAAAGTCTGCAAATCGACTTTGGGCTGATAGTGCAGGCAAAACTCGTTTTCTCTCAGGCCCTGCCGGAAATGCGTGAGCAGATCCAGCCAGCGCGCGTCCGATTCATTCAGCGAGGCATCGTAAAACCGGTAGCTGCCGCTGCCGGCGGCTTTGGCGCTGTACATCGCGGAATCGGCATTGGTCATCAGTTCATCGATGTTTTGGCCGTCGCGCGGATAGATGGCAATGCCGATACTGGGCGCGGTACGCACCTCATGGCCGGCCAGATCCGGATAGGGCGCGCAAATGGCCGCCACCAGTTTCGCCGCAATTTCGGCGATCTGTTTTTCAGTTGCCAGTTCAGATATCAAAATCACAAATTCATCGCCTCCCAGCCTTGCCAATAAATCGTATTCCCTGAGCACCGTCCGCAGCCGCGCCGCGACTGCCTGCAACAGCAGGTCGCCGACGGCATGGCCGAGCGTGTCGTTGATGACCTTGAATTTATCCAGGTCCATGAAGAACAGCGCGTACAAATTACGGCTGCGCCTGGCCAGCGAAAGCTCTTTCGTCGCGATTTCGTAAAACAGCATGCGGTTGGGAATGCCGGTCAGGTAATCGTGCGATGCCAGTTGATAGGCGCGGGTTTTTTCTTTTTCGAGTTCATCGATCAAACCGCTCTTTTCACGCTCAGAATAGGTCAGGCGGTCGTATAGTTTTTTGCGGCGTTGCGCAATGCTGGTCAGGCCGAAGGTCAGCAAAATCGCGGCGATCGACACCATCGCCGATTGATAGAAATATTGCCGCTGCGCGCGGGCAAGTTTTCCGAAGACATGTTCCGGTTCGCGGCTGACCGCGATGGCCAGCGGATATTTTTCCAGTTTTCGCAGTGCCCCGATATATTGAACGCCGTCGTCGGAGCGCAAGGCGGGGATGGCGCTTTCGATTTCCGATCCGGTCAGGAAGGGAGCGTATCCGCTCTCGGCGATATCCTGGCCGCCGGATAGCGTGTTGCCGCTCAGCTCGGCCAATTGGAATCCGGCGCGGTTCAATATTTCGATCCGGTTGCCGCTGTTGATACTGACTTCCTTGTACGTTTTGAGGAAGTAGCCCAGATCCAGAATCGCGGCAAAGAATCCCTGCACCTTGTCGTCCCGGTCTTTCAATGGAATCAGCAAAGGAATACGCCAGCTGTAGCGGTCGTCTTTTTCCGGCGGCTTGATGATCATCTTTACGTGACGGGCATTGATGTTGCCGTTACCCTTGCTGCCGATCAGCGCAGACGCGTAAGCGGAATTAATGAGTTGGAGGAATTCCGGTTCGCTGCGCTGGCGCGCGGAGGAATAAGCGAGTTTCCCGTCGGCATCGAACACCGCAAAGCGCAGGTAAGCCGAATCGCCGGACGCCAGCGGATTCAGATAGGCCGTTACTTTGCTGTCGCCCTCCAGCAACGACCGGCTGATGCGGGAATACAGCAATGCCCGGCCCAGCACTTCATCCAGATTCAGGGAAACGATCGCAGCGACATTCTTGCTGTCGGCGATCGAACTTTCGATCGCCAGCTTTTTTTCGATGTCGATGCGGGTAAAGGTGGTAAACCAGATGACGCCCAGCAAAATGCAGCAGAGACATGCAAATCCCAACGTCAAGCCTCTACCATCCTTAAGCATGTTTTTAAGACTGACCGATTGCCGGCGAAGTGCGGATCTCAATTGGTTGCAGCCTGTTGTTGGCGAGATGTTCAATCGGGTTGAGTCGGAATGTGACGAGATGGCGCGAAGCGTCCACCGTGACATCTAACCGCATTGATATGACATAAGTGTGACAAAAGCCGTTTTTGGCCTGATTCTTGCTCTATAGCAATGCGGCCGAACCGCGGATTTGAAAAGAACATTGCGCATACTGCGTAGAATGCTTGGTTTGAATCAACGAGGCCCACGCAAAATGAAAAAAACCGGAATGGCAAAGAGTGACGCCAAGAAACTGATGGGCAAGATGGCCGCACCCGGCGCAACAAGTTTTGGCGGCGGCGATGCGGTGGCCATAGACCGCCGCGAACAGCGCAAGCGCGATCAGGCGCTGGGGCTGGTGCCGTTTGCGGTAAAGCTCAATGGCGATCTGGTGCAGCAGTTGCAAGCGCTGGCAAAAGAGCGCGGCGTTGATCTCAATGAACTTACCGCGGATGTTTTGATTAAAGGACTTGCGGTGTAATGCCGTTCAGCGATCAAACGTCAGACCACAGTTTGCCGGCAGTCGCCCAGTTCTCGCGTTTGACATCTTCGATGATGATGTCGACCGATCCGATGCTGCAACCGAGCGTCGCAACCGTCACTTCGGTCACCGCTTTGACGAATGCGCGCTTTTCTTCGACCGTGCGGCCTTCGAATAATTGAACGTTGATGGTTGGCATGGGGGTTTCCTTTTTTTTTTGTGGATGAAAATACGGAATAATCCGTTGCGATAGATCAGTTGCAATACGACGGCGACAGCACATCGAGCATGCGCAACAGCGCCGGCCATTCGAGTATGCCCTCGGGCGCACCGTCGCCGAGCAATTCCTTGTATGTTTTCGCGCAGACTTCAGGCGACGGAATAGTCAACGGGCCGCCGCCGGATTGCGCCTTCAACTGGAAAGCGCAGGCTTTATCCAGCGTATCCATCAAGACATAGGCTTCTGCAATCGTGCGGCCGCTGATCAATGTGCCGTGATTACGCAACAGCATCGCCGGATAGGCGCCGAGGTGTTCGATCAGGCGCGTCTGCTCGACCGGCGACAACGCCAGGCCTTCGTAGTCGTGATAACCGATCTGCCGATAAAAGCGCATCGCGTGTTGCGACAGCGGCAGCAAACCGCCTTGCTGCATGCCGACGGCAACACCGTTCTCGTTATGCAAATGCATGACGCACATCGCATCTTCGCGCGCGCCATGCACCGCGCCGTGGATCGCAAAACCGGTGACGTTCACACGGCTTGCCTGGTCGCCGATGATATTGCCCTGCAAGTCGATCTTCACCAGATTCGAAGCGGTAATCTCATCGAAACGAAGCCCGAACGGATTGATCAGGAAGCGTCCTGCTTCGCCCGGCACCGCAGCGGAAATATGCGTATAGATCAGATCGTCCCAGTTTTTCAACGCACACAGGCGGTAACAGGCCGCGAGATCGACGCGAACCTGCCATTCGGGGGTGTCGATGCCGGCCGGTGCGGCTTTGATGGGTGGGGTGCTCATTGATGCCCTATGTAATTTCGGTGCGTACCTTGTACCCTTGCACCCTCAGCTAAAGGGGTGCATGCGGACTGAAATTATAATTGCTTGCTTATGCAGATGGTCACAAATGGTCGCTTATGCGGCAATAACACAGTTGCGCCCCTGATGTTTCGCGTTATACAGCCGCTCATCGGCCACGCGCAATATCGCGTCGATCGTATCGCCGTCGCGCCCCGACTGCGAAATACCGATACTCACCGTCAACGGGATGGTCCGCATGCCGCTTGCGAACAGGGTGTTGGCAACGGCGATACGCAGGCGCTCAGCGATGATATGCGCACCTTCGAGCGCGGTTTGCGGCAGCAGCACCATGAATTCTTCCCCTCCCATCCGCGCGACGCCATCGTATGGACGGATCGCATTCAGGCATTTCTGCACGAATTCTTTCAGGACATTGTCGCCGGCCTGATGTCCGTATAGGTCATTGATCACCTTGAAATTATCCAGATCGAGCGCCATCAGCGAAAAGTGCGCGCCGCCGCGTCTGATCTTGGTGATCTCGGCTTCGACTTGTTCCATGAACCGCCGGCGATTATCGGCCCCTGTCAGCGGATCGGTCGTGGCCAGATGTTCGAGCGTGCGATTGGTTTGCTGAAGTTCCTTCAACGCAGCTTCGGTGCGCGCCATCGCGGTGGCCAAACGCGCCATCAGTTCTTCCTGGCTGTATATCGTGGAGAACGAGCGCGTCGTCAGATACGCCTGCGCGACACCGTAACTCAGCAGGAAAAATCCGGCGGCGAAAATCGCATGCGCGAGCCACCATATATGATTCCACGGACGTCCGAGAATAAAGGCAAGAGACGACAGCCCGAAGACGGTCACCGAGATGGCGAATATCGCCATCAGCGGCGAATGGATGCGGCGTAGCAGGAGTACCGCCACGTTCAATGCGGAGAAAACGAGCGCGCCGCCTTCCATCGCGAGGCGCACCGCAGGATGGCCTGCATACGGGGAATAGGCGATATACGCGACGATCAGATTGATGACCAGAAAAAATCCGATCCACGTTGCCCACTGCCCGGGTTTCATGCGGTGCCCGGCATCGTCTGGCGGACGGTGATACGTCAGCAAGCCAATGAATAGCAGGATCGACATGACGAAACGGGATGCAGGCCCATACAGCAGGAAGAGCCAGATATTGTGATGTGCAAGGCCGGTGAACAGGCCATGCGGTGCATAGATCAACACAAACCCGAGAAAGCCGAGCGTCATCCATCGCAGAATCGCCTCACCGGACGATCGGTAACAACTCCACGTCACATAGGTAACGAACAAACCTTCCACCGTCGCCACTGCAATCGCGATTTCATGGAAAAGGTGATTCTCGAATTTGAGCGTCGGGTCCTGGTAGAAAAACAGATAGACAATCAGATAAGCCGGCATTAATGCAAAGCCTGCCAACAGCATGCGGGAATATCCCTTGATTACAAAACGGACTGGGCCGCGTGACTCACCTGCAATAACGATGTCGCTCATATATCTCTCCGATTTCGCATTGGCTTCATTAACGCTGACATAGCGCGGTCGAACGTCAGGCATGACATTCGGACGGGCACTAAGGACACCGTTTTTGTCGACATAGTTCTTATCGGCGTGGAGACCCCGTCTCAACCTGATACTTTTGACAAGGTAACAGTGTACGGATGAGATTTAACTTTCTTAACAATTAAAAATCGATGAGCGTGGCATTATCGTTTCAACTTCATTCCCAGGCGGTAAACGCGTCCATGCGAAAAATAATAACGTCCGCTCTCCTGTGCCTGCCTCTGCTGGCGCATGCCGATTGCAAAGATCATCTATCCGCCTGGGCGCAACAGCTGCATCCGGGACGCACACTTGATGCCGATGCGGCAATCTGCAAAATTTCACCGGCCGATCCCACGCAGACTTTCGTCGTGCTGCCCATAGCGCAACCGGACGCGACCGATGACGATGCGGTATATGACGTCGACGTGCTGGTGACGAATAGCGATACCGGCGAGATCATCGCGCGGATTTTCGAGCCATCCGCGATCACATCCGATGCTGTTCGCCTGCAAGGCATCGCGCTTGACACCGCGCGCTATCAGCTCGCACCACAAACGCGTGCCTTTGGCGTTCGCACAAATTATGAGGGCTCGTCGAGAGTGGCGCCCTACAGCGCCACGGCGCTGGATTTGTATGTAATGGACGGCCATGCGCTGCGGCGCGTGGTTGCCAATCTGACAATCAGCAACAGCGGCGGCGAATGGGACGGTAATTGCGCAGGCACTTTTTCGGATAGTTCGCGCACGCTATCAGTCGGAGCGGCCGGCCGCAATGGTTACGCCACACTGCATGTCGCCGAAAAAACCGTCGGCAGCACAAGCAAACCGGCCGGGCAGGATTGCAATACCAAGGACAGTCCGGCCAAGCGGGCCGGCTATGATATGGAGTACGACGGTGCGCAATATGCTGTACCGGCGAAGTTGAAATACAACTGAGTATTAAGATCGAGATTACACGCAGGATGCACTGGACAAAGCTTACGACCAGAGCAAATGGGCGCCGAACGCCGGCGAAATCATTGCACGTTATGCGCGCGACAGCGCCGCCGTACGAAAACAATATGTGCCGCACACGGAGCGCTACGGTACGACCGATGTGGAAACGCTGGATATTTTCGCACCCCACGGCGCCCGGCAGTTGCCTGTTTCGTCCCGCAGCTCTTATGTGAAGTATGATGAAAAAGAACTAAGGCAAGGCTGATTAAGTGCCATGGGCGGCTTTTTTTTAGTGCCATGGGTGGCCTTTTTTTTAACGCGGCATGGGCCGTACCCCTCACCCAAATGAACGTCTTTTATGGATTTAAAGAAAGTTCGAAATCGGCTGATT
>DASYCG010000071.1:0-10051 GCA_036500325.1 Herbaspirillum sp.
CCAATGCCCTATCGGCCCTGGCGCCGGGCGCGCCGACCATGCATTCATCGTTGCCGGATAACCTGGCGGCGCTGATCAAAATAGGTTTCGGCGAAACCGATAAGGCCTTTGAAGGGGCGGCGCATGTGGTGCGCGAGACCTTCTGGCAGAACCGCGGCTCCGCGCATCCGATGGAAACACGCGGCTATGCCGCCGAATACCATGCGGTGACCGGCCAGCTCACGGTATGGTCCGCCGGCCAGGCGCCGTATCTCGAAAAGAAGACCTTGATCGAAGTGCTCAATTGGGATCCGGAACGCCTGCGCGTCATCATGAACGATGTCGGCGGCGGTTTCGGTCCGAAGGTGATTTTCTATCCGGAAGAAGCGATGGTCGCCATTGCGGCCTGGAAGCTGGGCCGGCCGGTGAAATGGATCGAAGATCGGCGCGAGCATTTTTATACCGCGACGCAGGAGCGCGATCAGTGGTGGGATATCTCTCTTGCGCTGACCGAAGAAGGTCGCATTCTCGGGATCAAGCTGGAGATGACGCACGACAACGGCGCCTATCTGCCGTGGGGCATCATCATGCCGTACATCGGCATCACTACCACGCCGGGGCCGTATCTGATTCCGGCCATGGACGTTAATCTGAAGGTGGTGTTTACCAATAAGGGGCCGACTTCGCCGGTGCGCGGCGCCGGGCGTCCGCAGGCGGTATTTGCGATGGAACGCATTCTGGACAGGGCGGCCAGAACCATGGGGTTGGACCGCGCCGAATTACGCCGCCGCAATCTGGTGGGGCCGGAACTGATGCCTTACTCGGTCGGTTTTATCTATCGCGACGGCAAGCCGCTGATTTACGACAGCGGCGATTATCCGCGTTGCCAGCGCGAAGCACTGGCCAAAGCCGATTACGATAATTTTGCTGCGCGCAAGGCGGCAGCCAGGCGCGAAGGCCGCTTCATCGGTATCGGCATGGCGAACTATGTGGAAGGCACCGGTCTCGGGCCGTTCGAAGGCGCCACGGTGCGCATCCAGCAGAACGGCCGCATCAGTATTCTCACCGGCGCTGCGCCGCAGGGGCAAGGCCATAAAACCACGTTCATGCAGATTTGCGCGGATCAGTTGGGCGTGCCGATGGCGTACATCGACGTGGTCACAGCGGATACGAACACGGTATCGATGGGTATCGGCACCTTCGCCAGCCGGATCACGGTGACAGCCGGTAATTCGGTTTATCTGGCGGCCTTGAATGTGCGCGAAAAAATCCAGCGGCTGGCTGCTTTCATGCTCGAAAGCACGCCCGAGAAAATCACCTTGCATGACGGTTACGCGCTGGTTGCCGGGCAGCCGGAGCGGCGTAAATCTTTCGCTGAAATGGCCCGTGTGGCGCAAGGCATGCCGGGCTTTTCATTTCCCGAAGGCGTGACCAACGGATTGGAAGATACGCAGTATTTTTCGCCGTCGCGCTCGACTTATTGCAACGGCACCGCCGTGGTGGAACTGGAAGTGGATCCCCACACGGGACAGATCCAGATTCTGCATTACGTGATGGCGCATGACTGCGGCACGCTGATCAATCCGCTGATTGTGGACGGCCAGATTCAGGGCGCGGTGGCGCACGGCATCGGCAACGCGACGCTGGAATGGATGCAGTACGACGACCAGGCGCAGCCGATCACAACCAATTTCGGCGAGTACCTGTTGCCGATGGCGACAGATGTGCCGAATGTCGATGTGGTTCATGTCGAGACGCCTTCACCGTTGAATCCGCTGGGCGTCAAAGGCGCCGGCGAGGGCGGAACGATCCCGGCTGCTGCGGCGATTATTGCGGCAATCGAGGATGCGTTGTCGGAGTACGACGTGTTCCTGACGGAAGCGCCCATGACGCCGCCTCGCTTGTTTGAGATTTTGTCGCAGGCCGGCGCTTTTAAATAGGCCCGCAAAGTAAGGCAAGCAAAAAGAAAATTCCGAAGCCGGAGACCCGAAGCTTGCTACTGCCGGCTAAGGCGCAATCGCGGCCATGAACCAGAAAACTATCTGGAAACTTGTTAGTGGATCGCAAGGAGACAAAGATGATGAAGGTCGTAGCAGCCGCTGTGGATGGTAGTAAAAGCATGAGCGAACCACGGATCGCGCGTTATCAGATGTTGGCGCTGATCTCGGCTTTTCTGGGATGGATGTTCGATTCGATGGATCTGAATCTGTTTACGCTGATTCTTTTTCCATCGGTTTCCGAGCTGATCCATAACGTCAATCCGGCTGAAGTTTCGCGTATCGGCGGCCTGATCATGGCAATCAAATTATTTGCGTGGGGAATCGGCGGCATGCTGTTCGGTGTGGCGGCCGACCGCTATGGCCGCGCCAAGATCATGGGCCTCACCATTCTCATCTATTCGGTCTTTACCGGTTTAAGCGCGTTTGCGCAAAACTGGCAGGAGCTGGCTTTGTTTCAGGCATTGGCCGGCTTCGGCATCGGCGGCGAATGGGCTGCCGGCGCGGCGCTGGTCGCGGAAACCTGGCCGACAAAATACCGGGCGCGTGCAATTCAGATCATGCAAATGGCGTTCGCTTTCGGATTTTTTGCAGCCGCGCTGGACAACCTTGTTTTAGGCGCACACGGTTGGCGCTGGGTGATTGCCGCCGGCGCCTTGCCTGCCATTTTGACGATTTTTGTGCGGCGCTTCGTGCCTGAGCCGGAAAAATGGATCAAGGTCAAGGAGGCTGAATCGCTGTCGGGCGCCGAGCGCGTTTCGGCGGTGGGCACATTCAAGGAGATTTTCAAAAACGGTCTGCGCCGCCGCACCATTGTCGGCGTGGTGGTTGCGTCTGCCGCCATGATCGGTTGTTGGGGCGGGTTGACGCTATTGCCGAGCTGGATGCAACAGTTATCCAGTACCGCGCCCGATCTGAATCCCAAGGATGCCGTCAGCTACGCGTTCATGCTGATGATGGTAGGCGCCACGCTCGGCTATCTCACGTTGATTTATCTTTCCGATGTGCTTGGCCGGAGGTGGTGTTATTTCCTGTTCTGGACCGCTGCGCTGTTCACCTCGCTTTACCTGTTCACCTATGTGCATACCTTGTATGAGGTGCTCTGGTTCATGCCGGTCTACGGTTACTTTGTCATCGGCGGTTTTGGCACATTTGCGACTTATCTTCCGGAGTTGTTCCCGACCCGCGTGCGCGCAACCGGGCAAGGCTTTTGCTGGAACATGGCGCGTGCGATTACCGGGATCGGTCCGCTCATGATCGGTGTACTGGTGATGCGTTTCGGTTCCCTGCCCAACGCTGCCGCAGTCATTTCCTTGTTCATCATCGTGGGTTTGATAGCGATCTGGTTCGGACCCGAAACCAGGGGCATGCCGCTGGAAGATTAGACGCCGCAATTGTTTTCATGCCCAACAAAAAACGCCAACCGGTAAAGGTTGGCGTTTTTTGTTAGTGGCGGCTAGTGGCAGCTTGTTGCCGATTACGGTGGAGACTTAAATTTCGCCGTCCAGGCCATCCTGCACTTGCTCGGCCGCGCGCAGCACTGCGCGTGCCTTGTTTTCCGTTTCTTCCCATTCCATTTCGGGGACCGAATCCGCGACGATGCCGGCGGCGGCCTGCACATACAGCATGCCGTTCTTGATCACGCCGGTGCGGATTGCAATGGCGACATCCATTTCGCCGCCGAAGGACAGATAACCGCAGGCGCCGCCGTAGATGCCGCGCTTGGTCAGTTCGAGCTCGTCGATGATTTCCATCGCCCGCACCTTCGGTGCGCCCGATAAAGTACCGGCAGGGAAGGTCGCTCTGAGCACGTCGAGATTGGACAGGCCCGGTTGCAATTCGCCTTCCACGTTGGAAACGATGTGCTGCACGTGCGAGTATTTCTCGATCACCATTTGATCGGTGACCTTGACGCTGCCGGTGGTGGCGATGCGGCCGATGTCGTTGCGCGCCAGATCGATCAGCATGACGTGCTCTGCAATTTCCTTTGGATCGGCCAATAGTTCGGTGGCCAATTGCGCGTCGCGTTCGGGCGTGGCGCCGCGCGGGCGGGTGCCGGCCAGCGGACGGATAGTGACTTTCTTGCGGTCGCCTTCCACGGTTTCGTTGCGCACCAGAATTTCGGGCGAGGAACCGACGATTTGCATGTCGCCGAAATTGTAGAAATACATATACGGCGATGGATTCAGCGAGCGCAGCGCCCGGTACAGCATCAGCGGCGAATCGACGTAAGGCTTGCGCAGGCGCTGGCCGATCTGGACCTGCATCAGATCGCCGGCCATGATGTATTCCTTAGCTTTGGCGACCGCTTTCAGATAGTCGTCTTTGGCGAAATCGCGCACGATATCGGTACGTACCGACGCACTGGTAACCGGGGCATCGACCGCCCGGCGCAGCATGTCGCGCAGATTCTTCAGACGTTGGCGCGCCTTGGAATAGGCTTCCGGCTGGCCCGGATCGGCGTAGATGATCAGATACAGTTTGCCGGTGATATTGTCGATCACCGCCAGTTCTTCGGTCAGCAGCAATTGGATGTCAGGCAGGCCGAGATCGTCTTTCGGGGCCGAGTCGGCCAGCCGCTTTTCAATATGGCGAACGGTGTCGTAACCGAAATAGCCTGCCAGCCCGCCGCAGAAACGCGGCATGCCCGAACGCACTGCCACTTTGTAGCGCGCTTGGAATTGCGCGATGAAATCCAGCGGATTGTCTTCCAGCGATTCAATGACCTGGTCGTCCTTGACGACTTCGATGCGGGTGCCGTAACTGCGCATCAGCGTGGAAGCCGGCAGGCCGATGAATGAGTACCGCCCGAAGCGTTCGCCGCCGACCACGGATTCGAGCAGGAACGAGTTTTTGCCGTGGTTCTGGCTTTGCGCCAGTTTGAGGTAAAGCGTCAGCGGGGTTTCCAGATCGGCAAAGGCTTCTGCGATCAATGGAATGCGGTTGTAGCCTTGGGATGCCAGCGATTTGAATTCGAGTTCAGTCATGTGTTTCTCCGGGACGCTATTTGGAATTGGCCGAAATAGCGGGGATGGTGCTGCAAAAAACAGCAGGCGGCAAGCAGCGGCCTGCGGCGAAGTTTGGCTTTATAGAATTGATTTATTGAGTTAATTCGTGAATTAATTCAGCCAGATTTGCCAGCGTCGCCACAGCCAGGCTCCAGCGGCGGCTGATGATTGGACGGCTTGTTTTTTGTCGAGAAACATTGTGTGGATGGGTATCTGATTAGCCAATAAGATGGGCTGCTTCGAGCAGCGTTGGAACTATACCATCGGAATCTACGCTCTGTATAGGTTCGCCATGGTTGTATCCATAGGGAACATTCAAGACGTAGCAGCCGGCCGCGCGCGCGGCTTCGGCATCGTTGGATGAGTCCCCGATCGCTACCGCTTGCGTGGCCGCTATCGCGAAATCCTTGCACACTTGCAGCATCTGCGCCGGGTGCGGTTTTTTGTGCGGAAGCGAATCGCCGCCATAGACGACGTCGAAATAATCCCGCAGGCCGGATTTTTTCAGCAGCGACAATGCGAAAGTCAGCGGTTTGTTCGTCACGCAGGCGAGCCGGATGCCTTTGGCCTTGAAGGCGTTCAGGCCCTCGATCACGCCCGGGTACATGACTGCGAACCGATCGTCGATATCGCTGTAATGCTGCATGTATGAAGCCAGCGCTTGCGGAAAGCGTTGCTCCAGTTCCGCGGGCGAAAAATCTGGCGCCAGGGTGCAGCGGATCAGGTTTTCGGTGCCCTTGCCGATGAATCGGATGATGTTTTCGATCGGTAGCGGCGGCAGTTGCAGGCCCGCGCGCATGCGGTTGATCGCTTCGCGGAAGTCGGGTGCGGTGTCCAGCATGGTGCCGTCGAGATCGATGATCGCGGCTTTGATATTGGCAAACATAGTTTTTAGCCGGCCAGTTTGACGCGCATGGCGTCAATGACTGCCTTGTAATCCGGATGGCCGAAAATGGCGGAACCGGCGACGAAGGTATCGGCGCCGGCTTTGGCGGCCTGGGCAATGTTGTCGACTTTGATGCCGCCATCCACTTCCAGAAGAATATCGCGGCCGCTGGCGTCGATGCGCTGACGTACCGCGGCGATTTTCTTCAAGGCTTCCGGGATGAACGATTGGCCGCCGAAACCTGGATTGACCGACATGATCAGGATCAGGTCGAGCTTGTCCATGACGTGATCCAGATAATGCAGCGGCGTGCCGGGATTGAATACCAGTCCTGCTTTGCAGCCCTGGTCGCGGATCAATTGCAGCGAACGGTCGATGTGATCGGAGGCTTCCGGGTGAAAACTGATCAGATTGGCGCCGGCCTTGGCGAAGTCGGGGATGATGCGGTCGACCGGCCTGACCATCAGATGGACATCGATCGGAATCTGGACGTGAGGCCGGATCGCTTCGCAAATCATCGGTCCGATCGTCAGATTCGGCACATAATGGTTGTCCATTACGTCAAAATGAATAAAATCTGCGCCGGCGGCGGCGACATTGCGGACTTCTTCGCCCAAGCGAGCAAAATCGGCGGATAGAATGCTGGGAGCGATACGGTATGTTGGCATGATGGGCTGGGGCTGGGCTGATGGTTGCGAGGGTTACATAACAGGCGCTGGTTGGCAGGTGCGTTATTTTAACCGCAGAGCGATGATCCGGCGCTCAATAGCGTGTATCGTGTTTCGGTTAAGATTTATGTTCAATTGCCGACCGCGCCAAATATCAAGGAGTTTGCATGGCCTCGTACGAATTCACCGTGACTGTCAAGACGCAGTATCTGGAGGAGCAATCCGATCCTGCGCGGTCGCATTATGTGTTCGCTTATGCGATTACGATCAAGAATACCGGGCAGATAGCTGCGCAATTGATTTCCAGGCACTGGATTATTACCGATGCCAATAATCATATGGAAGAAGTGCGCGGTCTCGGCGTAGTCGGCAATCAGCCGCTGCTGCAGCCCGGCGAACAATTCGAATATACCAGCGGCACTGCGTTGCAGACACCGCAGGGTTCAATGACGGGAGAGTATTTCTGCGTGGCCGAAGACGGTGAGCAATTCGACGCCAAGATCCCGGAATTTGTCTTGTCGCTGCCGAGAACTTTGCATTAAGGCTGCGGTCTTCTCTAGCTTGTTTTATTGTCCTGGCCGGCTTCATCGGACTTGCCGTCCGAAGCGGGGGTGGATTGGGATTTTTCACTCTGGTTGCCCAGTTCCGGCTCACGGCCGTGATACATGGTCCACCAGATGATAAATGCAAATATAAAAAAGGCAGCCGTCGCTTCGAGTATCAATAACCACATTTTCACTTTTCCTCAATGTCATTCATTCGCATCAGTTTACCTGCAATTGCTGTTCTTACCGCATTGATTCTTGCCGCTTGCGGCACCAGCCAGCCCGGCGCCGGTTCGCGTGCGCCGGTAAGCTCGGCAACTTTTCCCAAGTCTCCGCAATCATCGCAGCCGCAGCCCGTCGGCGAAAGTTTTCAGCGCACCGGTTTCGCCGATGTGCCCGGATGGGCGCAGGATAATTTACGGCAGGCTTGGCCGGCGTTTATTGCATCATGCGGCGTGTTGGCCAAACGTGCCGACTGGGGTGCGCCGTGCAGCATGGCCCAGAGTGTGAATGCCGCCGATGAAAGCGCGGTGCGCAATTTCTTTGAAAATAACTTCGCGCCGTATCGCGTCCTTAATGCCGATGGTTCGGATAGTGGATTGATCACCGGCTATTATGAGCCTTTGCTGCAAGGCGCGCGCAAGCGTGGCGGCCGCTATCAGACTGCGCTGCATCGCGTGCCGCCGGATATGTTGCCAGTGGATTTGAGCAGTGTCTACCCCGAGTTGAAAGCCATGCGCTTGCGCGGTCGGCAGGTCGGCGGCAAGGTTATCCCCTATTACACGCGCGCCGAACTCAGCCAATCGCCATCCATTCTGGCCGGCAAGGAACTGGTGTGGGTCGATGATCCGGTGGATGCGTTTTTCCTGCAAGTGCAAGGATCGGGGCGAGTGCATCTGAACGATACCAATGAAACCGTGCGCCTGGTTTATGCAGATCAGAACGGTTACCCCTATAAGTCGATAGGCCGGTATCTGGTCGATAAAGGTGAGTTGCGATTGGACCAGGCTTCGGCGCAGGGGATCAAAGGGTGGCTTGCGGCAAATCCGGGGCGTCAGCAGGAACTGCTGAATGCCAATCCAAGCTATGTATTTTTTCGGGAGGAAAAATTGCTCGATCCGTCGATCGGCCCTAAAGGTGCGCTCGGTGTGCCGTTGACGCCGCAACGCTCGATTGCCGTCGATCCGCAGGCGATCCCTCTGGGCGTGCCGGTGTTTTTATCGACGACGCTGCCGAATAGCGACGCGAATTTGCGGCAACTGGTCATGGCGCAGGATACCGGCAGCGCCATCAGAGGCGCGGTGCGAGCCGATTATTTTTGGGGCTTCGGTGGCGAGGCCGGTGAACAGGCGGGACGCATGAAGCAGCGCTTGCAGATGTGGGTGCTGCTGCCTAAAGCCGCTTCTGTCCCCGCTGTTTCAACGCGTTGAGTGGATTAATCCGATAGTTGGCTCGGCGATTATCGTAATACCAATACCGGAATAGTCGAATGCGCCAGGACCTTTTGGGTTTTGCTGCCCAGGAACAGACGGCTTAAGCCGCTGCGCCCATGCGATGCCATGAAAATGGCGTCGCAATGGTACTTCTTGGCGGCATTGATAATTTCTTCGTCCGGCGAGAACGACAGAACAACCGATACATCGCATTCGATACCGGCAATCTTCGCGGCATCGGCAATCCTGTTTACATGCTGTTGTGCCAGATTGCGGACATTTTCTTCATAGATGGTCGGATCGATTGCCATCGCACTTTCGGCTAGCGGTGTGAATGGGTAAGGTTCGGCCACTGAAATGCCATGAATTTTTGCGCCGCACACTTGGGCATATTCGATTGCGGTATCGATTGCTTTCCGGGACAGCTCGGAACCATCGGTTGGTAGCAGAATGACTTTGAACATTTTTGCCTCCCTGAATGTATCGAATCGAAGAATGCGTCATTAGTATAGACCCGGCAATTCCTGTTGGTGGCGATATTTATGCAAGACCGTTTGATGCTGTTCAGGATTGCGTGGCTTACACTGAGGACCGATTGCCCCTAATTGGAGGAAACCTCATGAACTACGACAATATCCTGATTGAACGCCATGACAAAGTGGCGCTGATTCGCCTGAATCGTCCGAAAGCACTGAATGCGCTTAACGAAGGTTTGATGCAGGATCTGGGAAGCGCACTGCTCGAGTTCGATGCCGACGAAAGTATTTCGTGCATTGTGATCACGGGAAGTGAAAGAGCCTTTGCCGCCGGCGCCGATATTACCGAAATGGTGAATCTCTCTTATATGGATGCCTTTAAAAGCGGTTTTATCACGCGTAACTGGGAAACCATTCGCAGTATCCGCAAGCCGGTAATCGCGGCGGTGGCCGGTTATGCGTTGGGCGGGGGATGCGAGTTGGCGATGATGTGCGATTTCATCATCGCGGCCGATACCGCTAAATTCGGCCAGCCTGAAGTAACGCTCGGCATCCCGCCCGGCGCCGGCGGCACGCAGCGCCTGCCGCGTGCAATATCGAAGGCCAAGGCCATGGATCTTTGTTTGACTGCGCGGATGATGGATGCCGATGAGGCCGAACGGGCCGGACTTGTCTCCCGCGTGGTGCCGGCGGAAAAATTGCTTGAAGAAGCGCTGAGTGCCGCAGCGGCCATCGCAAAGATGTCGCAGCCGGTCGTGATGATGATCAAGGATGCGGTTAATCGCGCTTATGAAACGACCTTGTCCGAAGGCGTGCGTTACGAGCGCGGCCTGTTCCATAGTGCGTTTGCAACGGAAGACCAGAAGGAGGGCATGCACGCCTTTTTGGAAAAGCGCGCGGCCAGCTTTCGGAATGTTTAGAGCCTTGTATCTGTTTTTTTATAAATTATTTCCGATAACGCTTGCAAGCGGAGTGGGTGCTTGTTATAGTGCGGCTCCTCGCGGAAACGCTGAGGTGAATAAGGGATGTGAAGCAGGTGTTGTGGCGTTGTTCAGGATT
>DASYCG010000072.1:0-6214 GCA_036500325.1 Herbaspirillum sp.
AATCTGATTGAATTGCTTGAATGGAACCCTGAACATTTGCGCGTCATCATGAACGATGTCGGCGGCGGCTTCGGTCCCAAGCTGCCGTTTTATCCGGAGGAAGCGCTGGTCGCCATCGCGGCGGTGGCGCTGAAGCGTCCGGTGAAATGGATTGAAGACCGGCGCGAGCATTTTCTGTCGGTCACGCAGGAGCGCGATCAATGGTGGACCATCGGCGTCGCGCTTGAGCAGGACGGCAAGATCCGCGGCGTGCGGCTGAACATGATTCACGATAACGGCGCGTTTCTGCCGTGGGGCATCATCACGCCGTACATTTCGATTACCACCACGCCAGGCCCGTATGTGATTCCTGCCATGAGCGCCGAGCTCGACGTGGTGTTTACCAATAAATGCGCCACCTCGCCGGTGCGCGGCGCAGGCCGTCCGCAGGCAGTGTTTGCGATGGAACGTATTCTGGACAAGGCGGCCCGTGCGCTGGACCTGGATCGCGCAGAACTGCGGCGGCGCAACCTGGTGCAAAGTTCGCAGATGCCTTACGACGTCGGTTTTATCTACCGCGACGGCAAGCCGCTCAAATACGATAGCGGCGATTATCCGGCCTGCCAACAGGCCGCGCTCGATCAGGCCGATTACGCCGGCTTCGCGGCACGCAAAATCGAGGCGCGCAAACAGGGCCGTTTCATCGGCATCGGCATGGCCAATTTTGTCGAAGGCACCGGCATGGGACCGTTCGAAGGCGCGACCGTCCGGGTGCAAAGCAACGGCCGTATTGCCGTGCTCACCGGCGCGGCGCCACAAGGCCAGGGCCACAAAACCACTTTCGCGCAAATTTGCGCCGAGCAGATGAGCGTGCCGATGGAAAGCATCGACGTCGTCACCGGCGACACTTCCGGCATCTCGATGGGTGTCGGCACGTTTGCCAGCCGTATCACGGTCAATGCCGGCAATTCGGTTTATCTGGCGGCGCAACTGGTGCGCGCCAAGTTGATTAACCTGGCGGCATTCATGCTCAAGTGCGGCGAAGATGAAATCGTGCTGACCGACGGCACCGCAGCCAAAGCCTCCGACCCGGACAAGCGCATGAGCTATGGCGAATTGGCCAAAGTGTCGCAGGGCATGCCGGGCTTTTCGATGCCGGACGGCTTTACCGGCGGCCTTGAAGAAACGCAGTATTTCGCGCCGTCGCAATCGACTTATTGCAACGGTACGGCAGTGGTCGAACTTGAAGTCGATCGCGGCACCGGCCACATTAATATTTTGCGTTACGCGATGGCGCACGATTCCGGAAAATTGATCAATCCGATGATCGTCGATGGCCAGATCATCGGTTCGGTGGCGCATGGTATCGGCAATGCAACGCTGGAATGGATGCAATACGACGAAAGCGCCCAGCCGACCACCACCAATTTCGGCGAGTACTTGCTGCCGATGGCGACCGATGTGCCGAATATCGACATCGTTCATCTGGAAACGCCTTCGCCGCTGAATCCTTTGGGCGTCAAGGGTGCGGGCGAGGGCGGCACGATTCCGGCTGCCGCCGCCATCGTTTCCGCGATGGAAGATGCCTTGTCCGAATACGGCGTCGAATTTACCGAAGCGCCGCTGGTGCCGCAGCGGGTATTCCAGAAGCTGAAGGAAGCCGGCGCTTATAAGAGGTGAAAGAATTAATCTTTATCGCATTACGTTTTTTTTCATTTTCCAACGCATATCTATAAAAAGGAATCGACATCATGACGACTGAATTTACCGCAAGCACGCACGGCGCCGAACGGCGCATTTCATTGTCGCAGCCGGCGCTGGGCAATACGTTGACGCTGGAAGCGATTCGCGCGCTGGCCGCGGAAATCCGCACATCGGGCGCCGACGAAAATCTGAAAATTATCCGCCTGACTGCCGAGGGCAATAAATTTTGCGGAGGCCGCGCCGTCAGTGCACCGCCGGCCAAGCCGCCCACCGCAGCCGGTTTCCGTAAAAATGTCGTCGACCCGATTCTGGACGTCTATCGTGCGATGCATGAAAGCCAGATCCCGATATTGGCCGAAGTGCAGGGCGATGCCGAAGGTTTCGGTTGCGCGCTGGTCGCGGCATGCGATCTGTCGATCGCCGCCGATAGCGCGCGTTTCAGTTTGCCTGAGCTGCAGAAAAATCTGCCGCCGACACTGGTGTTGTCCGTGCTGCGTTACAAAGTGCCGCCGAAGGCTGCCGCGCATATGGTCTATCTGACCGAAGCCGTCGACGCGCAAACCGCCAAGGAATGGGGTTTCGTCGCAGAACTGGCAACAGCCGCCGGCCTGCGCAGCCGTGCCAACGCAATGGTCGCTTCGATCGCATCGCGCGATCGCCTGGCGATTGCCGCGCTCAAAACGTATATGCGTGAAATCACCATCCCCGATTTCTCGCTGGCCAGCGAAGTCGCCGGCGCCACGCTCTCCACTGTGATGACATCGATGCGCCGCGATTGATGTTTGCAATCCAAAGTAATCGATAGCAATCAGGCTGCCGCGAATGTCATTGCGGCGGCCCCTTCAAGAAAACCACCACCATGACCGAACAAGATAAAACCTCCGCGCCGGGCGCAAAAACCGGCTATGCCGATTTGCATGAACATATTGCAAGGCTGGATGCCGCCGGCCGGCTTTACCGCATCGACGAACCCGTCAATAAAGATACCGAGATGCATCCGCTGGTGCGCTGGCAATTCCGCGGCGGCATACCCGAGTCGGAGCGCAAGGCTTTCTTGTTCACCAATGTGGTCGACAGCAAAGGCCGCCGTTACGATATCCCTGTGATCGTCGGCGGCATCGCGGCGAATCCGGAGATTTACCGGATCGGCATGAACGTGCCGGAAATCGCCGACATCGGCCCGGCCTGGACCAACGCAATCGCCCATCCGATTCCGCCGCGCATTGTAGAAAGCGGCCCGGTGCATGACATCGTGATCGAAGGCAAGGATCTTGAGGGACCGGGCAACGGCCTCGAATCGTTGCCGCTGCCGATCTCCACACCGGGTTTCGACGCCGCGCCGTACATGACCATGACCGGCGTCATCTCGCGCGATCCGGAAACCGGCATCCAGAATATGGGCACCTATCGCGGCCATCTGAAATCGGCAACCCGGCTGGGCATGATGATGCTGGTGAATCTGCGTGCCGGCGGACTCGATCATTGGCGTAAATTTTCGGCCGAAGGCAAACGCATGCCGGTTGCCATCGTGCTCGGCGCACCGCCGGTGATTGCATTCCAGGGCCCGCAAAAGCTGCGGCCGGGCGTCGATGAATTGGGCGTGGCAGGCGCGCTGGCCGGTGAAGCGATCCGCGTCGTCAAGGGACGCACGGTCGATTTGCTGGTGCCGGCCGATGCCGAGATCGTGGTCGAAGGTTATGTCGATCCGACCTATCTCGAACCGGAAGGTCCGTTCGGCGAAAGCCACGGTTATGTGGCGCTGGAAGACTTCAATCTGGTGATCGAGGTGACGGCGATCACGCGCCGCAAGGATGCGATTCTGACGTCGATCATTTCGCAGGTCACGCCTTCGGAATCCAGCGTCATCAAACGGCTGGCCTACGAGCCAATGTTCCTCAATCATCTGCGCGATACGCTTGCCATCAAGGGCATCAAGAAAGTGTCGCTGCATGAGCCGCTGACCAATCTGCGCCGTTTCGTCTTCCTGCAATTTGCGCGCGGCTCATCGCGTACCGAAATCTGGCGCGCGTTGTACGGCACCATGTCGCTGCAAGCCGCGATCGGCAAGTTCGTGATTGCCGTCGACGACGATATCGATCCCGACAACGCCGATGCCATTTTCTGGGCCATGGGGTATCGCTGCAATCCGGTGGAAGATATGAAAGTGGTTCCTTATCGCGAACCCGGCCATGGCCCGCGCCTGGACGACTCGCCTGAATTCGATTCGGCGGTGCTGATAGATGCCACCATGAAGGCGCCGATGCCGCCGCTGGCCTTGCCGAAGAAAGAATATATGGAGAACGCGAAGGTGCTATGGGAGCGTCTGGGCCTGGCTGCGCTGAAACCGGAAATGCCGTGGTACGGCTATTCCCTGGGCGACTGGTCGGAGGAATGGGACCGCAATGCCGAGCAGGCGACCAGAGGCGAGTGGATGCAGCGCGATGCGGCGTACCAGGCGCGGCGCCGCAGTGGCGTGGAACCGAACAGCCCGGTTCGCGGCATCGAAAGCAAGGACGTTGAATGACGACTAAAATTGACGACTGAAATCGCAGTTCAACTTTAGGAGTCTAGTCATGCAATCCACACAATCCATGCAATCCGCAATGGCTTTGGCGGACCCCACGCTGTTGCGCAATCAAGCATTTATCGACGGCAAATGGGTAGCCGCAGATGACGGCGGCACTTTTACCGTGAACAATCCTGCGACGGGAGAAATAGTCGCTTCGGTGCCGTTGATGGGGGCGCAGGAAACCCGCCGCGCCATTGAGGCTGCCAACGCCGCATGGCCTGCGTGGCGCGCCAAAACCGGTCGCCAGCGCGCGCAGATTTTGCGGCGCTGGTATGAACTGATGATCGAAAACGCCAACGATCTGGGGCGCATCATCTGTATCGAGCAAGGCAAGCCGCTGGCTGAAGCCAAAGGCGAAATCATCTACGCCGCGTCATTTTTCGAGTGGTTCGCGGAAGAGGCCAAGCGCGTCATGGGCGATACGCTGGCTTCTCCGGCGGCCGACAAGCGCCTGCTGGTGGTAAAAGAGCCGATCGGCGTTTGCGCGGCGATCACGCCATGGAATTTCCCATCCGCCATGATTACGCGCAAAGTCGGACCGGCGCTGGCGGCCGGTTGCCCGATCATCGTCAAGCCGGCAGAGGCAACGCCGCTGTCCGCGCTGGCGCTGGCAGTGCTGGCGGAACGGGCCGGCGTACCGCCTGGCGTGTTCAATGTGGTGACCGGCGAGCCCAAAGCCGTCGGCGCGGAAATGACGGCTAATCCTATTGTCCGCAAATTCTCGTTCACCGGTTCGACCCCGGTCGGACGTTTGCTGATGGCGCAGTGCGCGCCGACCGTCAAGAAAGTCTCGCTCGAACTGGGCGGCAATGCGCCTTTCATCGTGTTCGACGATGCGGATCTGGATGCGGCTGTAGAGGGTGCTGTCGTATCGAAATACCGTAACAGCGGGCAAACCTGCGTTTGCACCAACCGTTTTTATGTCCACGAAAAAATTGCCGACGCTTTCACGAAAAAACTGGCGCAAGCGGTTGAAAGCTTGAAAGTAGGCCTCGGCACTGATGCCGATGTGGTGATCGGACCTTTGATCAATGAGGCTGCCGTGGCCAAGGTCGAGGCGCATGTGAAGGATGCGGTAGCGAAGGGCGCATCGGTCGTGACCGGGGGTAAACGCCACGCGCTCGGGCACGGCTTCTTCGAACCGACGATTCTGAGCGGCGCGACGGCGGGGATGAGTATCGCGAAGGAAGAAACATTCGGCCCTCTCGCGGCGGTATTCAAATTCTCTACGGATGCCGAGGTGATCGGTCTGGCGAATGCGACCGAATCCGGGCTGGCTGCGTATTTCTATAGCCGCGATATCGGACGGGTCTGGCGTGTTGCCGAGGCGCTTGAGTACGGTATGGTCGGTATCAATACCGGTATCTTGTCGTATGAAGTTGCGCCGTTCGGCGGCGTCAAGCAGTCGGGGCTGGGCCGCGAAGGATCGCATTACGGTATGGATGATTATCTGGTTCTCAAATACTTGTGTATGGGATCGATTTGATTTGACAGTTTATAAGCTAGCTAGCTAGCTAGCTTGATTGGGCTGGGCTGGGCTCTGTGTTGCACAGGACTCAGCCCTTGGTGTTTAAGCAGGATTGCAATTCGGCGCCTGCTTGGAAGGCATTAGGGCATAAAGTTTAAGCTTGGCTTTGAAAACACAAATCCATGCACCATTTTGGTGATTTCAATGGGAGACATTCCTGGAACTTGTAAATTCCAACAAATATATTCCGTTATAAGGGACGTGGTTCTGATATGCGGGAAGTCAGTATTGACACTTACAAGGGGCCAACTCTATAGTTCGTCAGCAAAATGTTCATCTGAGAAATTGAGATAAAGGAATCGCCATGGGTAAGGAATCACATTACAACAGCAGCAAGCCGCGCGTATTCCTGCGCGGCATCGCGGGCGCATACAACCTGGGAGACGAGCTCAAACGTCTGCGCAGCCTGCCACGCGTGATCAAAGGGACGGAAC
>DASYCG010000073.1:0-18624 GCA_036500325.1 Herbaspirillum sp.
GTTCCTCGGTCAAGGCCGTTATGAAAAGCATTTGTTAAATTGTGCCTGCAAGCGCGGGCAGGTTACAGGATCATGGTTACAGGTTCACGACATGGCTACCGTGGATTGCCTGTAAATCCGACGGATTTACAGTAGATTCACAATAGATCGACGCCTCAGTGCGCCGCTTGTTCAGTGATCGAATCGACGCGATCGGTGTAAAAAGCCAGATGGTCCTTAATTTGGATTACCGCATCATAAGGTGTTTCGTAAATCCACACAGCGTTGACCGTTTTTTCGCCGCCGGCCGGAATACTGAAATAAGCGCAATCGCCTTTATACGGACAATAAGTTGCGTTATCGGTTCGCTCCAATAAGGACATATCGACATCTTTGCGCGGAATATATTGCACTGCCGGATAGGATGCTTCTTGCAAGGTAAGGGCGTTTACCGAGTCTGCAATGACCTTGCCGGCAACTTTGACGATAATGCGTTTGGCGTTCGGCTTGATGGTGATCGGATGGTCGGGGCCTGGAATCTTGACCGTTTTGGTTTGCATGGCATTCTCCTGACGATGTAAATAATGATCGGTGAGATCACTAAATGGGCGATTAAGTCAAAATTGCAATCGAATCAAAATGGAATATAGGGAAACATGAATTCCTATACGATGACTTTTATGGTCAGTCCGCAATAAATTGTCTTATGGATAATGATTCTGGTGTGTATTTTAAAAGGAAACAGAAATGCCAAATGTGAATACAGCGAATACAGCAGGTGCAAAGACCTTGAAGATCGGCGGCGAGATTGAAATCAACCGTCTGGCGTTCGGCGCCATGCGTATCACCGGGACCGGTGTCTGGGGCGAGCCGGCCGATCACGCGGAATCGATCCGTACGCTGAAAAGCCTGCCCGGGCTGGGCGTCAATTTCATCGATACGGCGGATTCCTACGGACCGAATGTTTCGGAAGAGTTGATCCGCGAGGCGCTGCATCCTTACAGCGCCGATATGCTGATCGCCACCAAAGGCGGATTGACGCGCACCGGTCCGAATCAATGGATACCGCTGGGCCGTCCCGAATATCTGATTCAGCAGGCCTATACCAGCCTGCGCCGGCTCGGCGTCGAACAGATCGGCCTCTGGCAATTGCATCGCATCGATCCGGCCACGCCGCGCGATGCGCAATTCGGCGCGATTAAAAAGTTGCAGGACGATGGCATCATCCGCCATGCCGGTTTGAGCGAAGTGTCGGTAGCCGACATCAAGGCCGCCTCGAAAATTTTCAAAGTGGTTTCCGTGCAGAACCGCTACAACCTGACCGATCGCACCAGCGAAGATGTGCTTGACTATTGCACTGCGCAGGGCATCGCGTTCATTCCATGGCATCCGCTTGCTGCCGGCGATCTGACCGCGCCGGGCTCCTTGTTCGACACGATTGCCAAGCGCCATGATGCTACGCCGGGGCAGATCGCATTGGCTTGGCTGCTCAAGCGCAGCCCGATGATGTTGCCGATTCCGGGCACCTCGAAAGTGGCGCATCTGAAAGAAAACATGAAGGCTGCAGACATCGTTTTGACGGATGAGGAGTTTGCGGCACTGGATCGGGAAGGTAAGAAAGCGTAGGCAGGTACGCAGAATTCCGATCGGCCCGATTGCCCGGCATAACACTATGCCGGGCAATTTTCATTTTCGGGAACCGGTTTGGAGGCCGATTCAAGCGAATATTTTAAAAGGCAGAATAATGCCTATCGTTATATTCATGAAAATACGCCGAGAGGCATATGTGAGAAAAATAAACAGTCTGTTCCATTTTTTAGTTTCTGAAATGATAATTAATTTACAGCCAAAAATGGCCGTGCCGCTATGAAGAACGGCTGCAAATCGAGGGCGAACGATTACGGTTAAGTGACGCTCTTTATCTCTTTTTGTCAGTTAATCTCACGGCGATGTGAGATTAATGTGATTGTAGCGTTGAGGCTAAAACTTTATAGTTTGTTCATAAATTTTATAGCCGGAGACAATCAATGATTAACGAATTCAAAACCTATCGCGCGACAGCAGGCAACACCAAGGCACTCATCGAGCGCTTCGACAAAGTCACGATGCCGATCTTTGCCCGTCTTGGGATCAAAGTGGTTAACACATGGACTGCCGAAGCTGAGCCGGATGCATTTTTCTATCTGGTGCAATTCGATTCGATGCAAGCCAGCAAAGACGCCTGGGCTGCGTTCGGCGCCGATGCCGAATGGAAGGCCGCCAAGACGGCCAGTGAAGTCAACGGTCCTTTGTTGGCTTCCCAGTCCACCATTTACTTGCAGACAACAGCTTTTTCGCCGAAATAAACTAGATCGGGTGGTATGAAAGCAGCTCCTTTCGAATATGCGCGCGCGCAGTCGCTGGATCACGCCGTCCAGATGTTGGCCGAGCACGGCGACGAAGGCAAAATTATTGCCGGCGGCCAAAGCCTGGTGCCGATGCTGGCAATGCGTTTGCTGGCGCCGGCCTGGCTGATCGATATCCACGGCTTGTCTGAACTGCAGGCAATCTCGGTGGTGGAAGATCGTCTCGTCATCGGCGCGGCGACCCGGCAATGCATGGCGCTCGCCAGCGATCAGCTGGATCCTTCGGTGCCGATGCTGCGCAAAGCCTTGCGCTGGGTCGGCCACACGCCGACCCGTAATCGCGGCACGATCGGCGGCAGTCTGGCGCATGCCGATCCTTCGGCCGAACTGACGCTAGTGGCGGCAACGCTGGAAGCGCAGATGACTTTAAAAAGCACATTGGGCACCTGGCAGGTCGGTGCCGGCGATTTCTTTGCCGGCCCGATGATGACTTGCCTGGAGCCGGACGAATGCCTGATCGATGTGCAATTCCCGATCTGGCGCGATGCGCCTGGGGTCGGCACCGGTTGCGCTTTCGAAGAAATTGCCGCGCGCCACGGCGACTTCGCCATCGTTTCCGCTGCGGCGCAACTGAGTATCGACCGGGATGGCGTGTGCACCCGGGCCGCGCTCGGCGTCGGCGGCGCGGCGCAAACGGCAATGCCGTTTCCCGATCTGGCGCAGCAATTGGTGGGCTCCAGACTCGACGATCAATTACTGCGCGATGTCGCGCAGGAAGCGGCCAAGAAAGTCGAGCCGACCGGCGATCTGCAAGCCAGCGTGGCGTATCGCCATCACTTGGCCGGCGTGTATGCCGAGCGCGTCTTGCGCAGCGCCAGGGCCGAAGCACTTCAAAAGGCAGGCATATGACCGAAAAGAGAATCCCGGTAACGATGGTCGTTAACGGCAAACCATATAGCGCAAGCTGCCCGGCGCGTACGACGCTGGTCGATTTCCTGCGCGACGAATTGCGTCTTACCGGCACCCACGTCGGCTGCGAGCATGGCACTTGCGGCGCGTGCACGGTGATGCTGGACGGCGACCCGATCCGTTCCTGCCTGGTATTTGCCGTGCAGCTGGAAGGCCGCGAAATCACCACGGTCGAAGGTTTGGGCAAGCCGGATGGCAGCCTCAGCGTTTTGCAGGAAAGCTTTTGCGATGCACATGCGCAGCAGTGCGGCTATTGCACGCCGGGCATGCTGATCAGCGCGCAGGCTTTGCTGAACCGCAACGCCACGCCGGATAAAGAAGAAATTCGCGAAGCGATTTCCAGTAACTTGTGCCGCTGCACCGGGTATCAGCAGATCTGCGACGCGATCAAGATGGCGGCCGAACGCACCAATGGCACTTTTGTCGCCAAGGAGCACTCATGAGCGAGCATCAAGATCCAACGGTAAAAAAACCGTTCAAATATATAGGCACGCATCGCCGCACCAAAGAGGCGCCGCGTTTCGTTTCCGGCCAGGGCCGTTTCGTGGCCGACGTCAATATCGCCGGCATGAAGCATGTGGCGATCGTTGCTTCGCCGCATCCCAGCGCAAAAATCCTCTCGTACGACACCGAAGCGGCATATGCCATGCCGGGCGTGCGCTACATTCTGGACGGCCGCGAACTGCAGGCCAATACCGATACCTTGTATGTCGGCGTCGATGCGCCGAAGGTGACGCGTTTTGCGCTGGCCAAGGACGTGGTGCGTTATTCCGGCGAGTGGGTGGTGGCGGTGGTGGCCGATACCCGCGCCCAGGCCGAAGATGCCGCCGAGATGGTGGTGGTCGAATACGAAGCCACACCGCATGTGATCGATCCCGAAGAATCGCTGAAAGCGGATGCGCCGCAGATCCATCCGGATCACGGTGGCAATCAGTTGTTTTACCGCAAATTCGTGTGGGGTCCGGTCGAAGAAGAATTCGAAAAAGCCGACGAGCGTTTATCGTTCCGCGTTACCTGGGGCCGCAGCTCGACGGTGCCGATCGAAACCTTCGGCGTGGTCGCGGACTGGCACGATACCGACGGCATCCTGGATGTCTGGGCTTCGATTCAAATGCCGAAATATCCGGATCAGTTGGCCAAGGCGTTGCGCATTCCGGGCAATGCGGTGCGGGTGCATTTCGATGTCGACGTGGGCGGCAGTTACGGCCTCAAGCGCGGTATCAAGCATACGGTGCTGGTGGGTTACCTGGCGCGCAAGCTCGGCATGCCGATACGCTTTATCGAAGACCGCCTGGAGAATATGCGCGGCGGCGATATGCACGGACCGGATCGCTTTTTCGATATGGAGGTTGCCTTCAATCGCGACGGCATCGTCAAGGGTTTGAAGATCCGCGCGGTCGATGATGTGGGCGCCTATGCCGGCCGTTCGCCGCTGCAATTGGGCAAGCCGGTCAGCGCGATTTGCGGACCGTATCAGATTCACGCGGTGCAATACGAACCGACGTCGGTGATGACCAACAAGACGCCGCAGGAAGCGGTGCGCGGCTTCGGCCAGGCGCCGACCAATCTGGCGCTGGAACGCACCATGGATCACGTGGCGCAGTTTCTGGGCATGGACCGGGTTGAGCTGCGCCGCAAGAACTTCATTCGCAAGGACCAATTTCCGTATCTGATCCCGAGCGGCACTACCTACGATTCCGGCGATTACCATGCGGTGCTGGACAAGACGCTGGCCGCTGCCGGTTACGACGATATGGTGCGTCAGCGCGACGCCTTGCGCGCACAGGGCATGTTGGCCGGTATCGGCATCGCGACTTGCCTGGAGCCCAGCGGCGGCAACTCGGCGTTCGAACCGCTGTTCAATCCGAAAAACGAAACCACGACCTGGATGGATTCCTGCCTGGTGCGGGTCGATCTGTCCGGCGCCGTCACCGGCGTGATGGGCACCTCCAGTTCCGGCCAGGGCCATGAAACGCTGGTGTCGACCGTGGTCGGCGAAGTGCTGGAACGCGAGCCGGCCACGATCCGCGTGGTGCGCGCCGATTCGCTCAATGCCTTGCCGTCCAACAGTCCGGTCGGCAGCCGCATGGCGATCATGCTGGGCGGTGCGGCAGCCGGTGCGGCCAGGAAAATCAAGGCCACGCTGATTGCCTTGGCGGCCCACAATCTCGGCTGCGGCATCGAGGAAATCGACTATGCCGACGGCAATACCAGCGTGCGCGGCGACCCATCCAAAAAACTGAGCTGGGAACAGTTGATCGATATCTGCCACCGTAAATTCCATCTGCTGCCGCCGGGCATGGAGCCGGGCCTGCAAGCGACGTTCGTCTGGGAAGTGCCGACCGGCGGTATCTTGCCGACCGCCGACGGCCGCGTGCAGATGTATCCGTGCTATTCGTTCGAAGCGCACGTGGTGCTGGTGCAGATCGATCCGGATACCGGCAAACCGAAGATTCTGAAATATCAGTGCGGCCATGACTGCGGCGTAATGATCAATCCCGACATCGTGCACGGCATGACCTACGGCGGCATTGCGCATGGCATCGGCGCCTCGCTGTATGAAAAATTCGCCTATACCGAAGAAGGCGAACTGGCAGCCGGCACCTTTATGGATTACCTGATCCCAAGTTCGATGGAAGTGCCGGAAATCGGTATCGTCGATCACTGCACACCGTCGCCGTTGACGACCTTCGGCCAGAAGGGGTCGGGCGAAGCCGGTTATCTCGGTTCGGGCGCGGCACTGGTGAACGGCGTCAACGATGCGTTGTCTCAGGTCGGCGCCGCAATCGAAAAGACGCCGATGAGCGGCCTGGCAATCTGGAACTGCATACAACAAGCAAAAGCAAAAACCGTATCTTTAGATTATCTAGAAAGAATGACTCATGAAAAACCTGATCATCGATATTCACGCGCACTATCTTCCTAAACTACTGGTGGAGCGTTTCGACGCCCATGCCGCGGCTTTTCCAAGCGTCAAGCTGACGCGAAGCGACAAAGGCGTGACGCTGCAATTTCCGGGCGGCGAAGTAACCCGTCCGATTTCGCCCAAGCTGGGCGATCTGGAAGACCGCAAAGCCTGGATGGCGCAAAACAATATCGATCATCAACTGGTCGGCGGCTGGCTTGACAGCTTCGGCTACGAGCTGCCGGCAGCCGAGGGCCTGGCCTGGAGCCGTTTCATCAACGATTGCATGTGGGACAGCCTGACTTCGGAAACACGTTTTACGCCGCTGGCAACGGTGCCGCTGCAAGACGGCAAGATGGCCGCGGAAGTATTGGAAGAGGCCATGAAGCGCGGCTTCGGCGGCATCATGATCGGCACCTTGCCGACAGGCCAGGGCGGTAATCTGGACGATCCTGCGCTCGATCCGTTCTGGGAAAAAGCACATGAACTGAAAGCGGCCGTGGTGCTGCATCCGATGTTCATTTGCGGCGAGCCGCGTCTGGCCGATTACGACATGGTCAATGCCGTAGGCCGGCTGGCCGACACCACGATTGCGGTATCGCGCCTGCTGTTCTCCGGCCATCTGCTGAAGTATTCCGGCATGAAAATGATTCTGTCCCATGGCGGCGCTGCGTTGCCGTTCGGACTGGGTCGCCTGATCCGCAATGCGACGATTTCGCACGGCAAGTATGCCGATCCGAAAAAGGGCTTCGAAGCGATGTTCTTCGACTCCTGCGTATTCGATCCGGACGCACTCGATTTCCTGGTGAAAAAAGCCGGCAAGGGCCGGGTCATGCTGGGTTCCGATATGCCATTCCCGATCGGCGATCCGGCGCCGCAAAATGCGGTGGCCAACAGTACGCAGGACGCCGTCGAACGCGGCGCGATCATGGGCATGACGGCGCAAGGCGTCTTCAGCCTGCGGCGCGATCTGTGCTGCGACCCTATCAATCAGAAATAAGGCGGCGATATGAGCGATAAGAGCGATAACAAAGAGACAAAAGACACCAACGCGACAAAATGGGGCTATCCCGATCTGCACGCACACATTGAAGAACTGAAAAAGCGCGGCCGTTTGCTGGTGATCGACAAGCCGATCGACAAGGATTCGGAACTGCATCCACTGGTGCGCTGGCAGTTCGTCGGCGGCATGCCCGAGGCCGACCGCAAGGCCTTCCTGTTCACCAATATCGTGAACGCGCAAGGCCGCAAGTACACGATTCCGGTGATCGTCGGCGGCCTAGCCGCGAATCGCGAAATTTATTCGGTCGGCATGGGCACTACGGTTGAAAAGATCCAGGAAAAATGGGCTCACGCGATGGCCAATCCGATCAAGCCGCGTCTGGTGACCGAAGCCGAATGCCACGAAGTCATCCATGAAGGCGATGCTTTGCAAGGCGAGGGCAATGGCCTCGATATGCTGCCGATCCCGGTATCGACGCCGGGTTTCGACAGTGCGCCGACTTTGTCCGCGACCAATGTGGTGACGCGCGATCCGGAAACCGGCGTGCAAAACATGGGTACTTACCGCTGCCAGTTGAAGGCGCCGGACCGTCTGGTAGTGCGCATGGCCACCCGCGTCGGCGGCGCCGGCGGTTATCTGCATTATCAAGCGTGGAAAAAGGCCGGTCACAAGACCATGCCGTGCGCGATCGTGCTGGGCTGCCCGCCGTTCGTGTCCTTCATGGGGCCGCAAAAAATGCCGATCGGTGTCGACGAGCTGGATGTTGCCGGCGGCCTGGCCGGAATGCCGATTGAAGTTGTCAAGGCGCGCACCGTCGATCTGCTGGTGCCGGCGCAATCGGAAATTGTGATCGAAGGCCAGATCGATCTGGAATATCTGGAACCGGAAGCGCCGTTCGGCGAATCGCACGGCCACGTCGCGCTGGAAGAATTCAATCTGCCGATGAAGATTACGTCGATCACCCATCGCAAGCTGCCGGTGATCCCTTCTTACATCAGCCAGGTCGCGCCTAGCGAATCCAGTGTGATCAAGCGTGTGGCGTACGAGCCGCTGTTCCTGGCGCATCTGAAAAGCGCATTGGGCATTCGCGGCGTGAAGAAAGTCACACTGCATGAGCCGCTGACCGGCCTGCTGCGGCTGACCATTATCACGCTTGAAAAAGGCACCCCGCATACCGAAATCTGGCGCGCGCTGTACGGCGCCGCGTATTTCAAGGGCGATTGCAGCAAGATCTGCCTGGCCATCAACGACGATATCGATCCCGATAATGCCGATGCGCTGTTCTGGGCCATGGCATACCGGATGAATCCGGTCAAGGACGTTCGCACCCTGGATTTCCGCGGCCAGGGCCACGGTCCGAAGCGCGAAACCGACGGCGAAGAAGATTCGACTTTGCTGATGGACGCCACCATGAAGGAAGACATGCCGCCGCTGGCCTTGCCGACCCGGGAATACATGGAACGCGCCAGGGGCATCTGGGAAGAACTCGGCTTGCCGCCGCTGCGTCCGCAGCCGCCATGGTTCGGTTATTCGCTGGGCGACTGGCTGCCGCAATGGGATGAAGCCGCCAAGCGCGCCGCTACCGGGCGCTATCTGGAAAACGGCAAGATCAGCCTTGCGCAGCAACGCAACGACGTCAAGCCGGAATCGAAATTCCGTCCTGATTAAAAATACACACAAAGGTCATCATGGAAATTAACGGCGAACGCGTCATCGGCGCTTCTCAACAAACGGTATGGGATGCCATCAACGATCCGGAAATACTCAAGTTGTGTATTCCCGGCGGTGAAAGTGTCGAGCGTACCGGCGACAACGAAATGAAGGCCGTCGTGATGGCGAAAATCGGCCCGGTGCGCGCCCGCTTCAGCGGCAAGATGACGATGCTGGATGTGGTCGCGCCGAACTCCTGCAAGCTGGTATTCGAAGGCACGGGCGGCCCGGCCGGCTTCGCCAAGGGGCAAGCCACGGTGTCGCTGATGGCGCAGGGGCCGAATGAAACTTTGCTGGTATTCAGTTGCGCCGCGACAGTGGGCGGCAAGCTGGGGCAGATCGGCGCGCGCCTGATCGAGTCGGCGGCGCGGACCATTTCCGATGAATTCTTTTCCAATATGAAGAAGCAGTTGTCGCCGGGAACCGATGAATCGGAATCGGCGGCCGATGCAGCGAAGCCTTCGGGCAAGCCTGTTGCCGCCCCTGCGCCGGCGGCAGGGGCAACAGCAACTGCAGCCGCGGACGCACCGCGCAAACCGGCCGTTAGCGTGAAGCCGGTCGCGGCGCCGGGCTACATCGTGGTCGATACGCGCTGGATCATCGCAATCGGTTGCCTGGTGCTGGGCTTTCTGGCCGGGAAAATACTTTGAGCGATTCGACCTCTGTTTCAACGCAACAGCCGGCGCCGAAACGATTGATCGTCGGCATCAGCGGCGCTTCCGGCGCTATCTATGGCGTGCGCATTCTGCAAGCCTTGAAGGGGTCCGGCATCGAAACCCATCTGGTGATGACGGAATCGGCGCGCATCACGCTGGCCTCGGAAACGGATATGAGCATCAGCGAGGTTGAAGCGCTGGCCGGCTGCGTGCACAACATCCGCAATATCGGCGCCAATATTTCGTCCGGTTCGTTCAAGACCATGGGCATGATCGTGGCGCCTTGTTCGATCCGCTCGCTGTCTGAAATCGCCTGGGGCAATACCGGCAGCCTGCTGACGCGGGCCGCCGACGTGGTGCTCAAGGAACGCCGCCGGCTGGTGTTGATGGTGCGTGAAACGCCGCTGCACACCGGCCATTTGAAATCGCTGCTGCAAGTGGCCGAAAGCGGCGCCATCATCATGCCGCCGGTGCCCGCTTTTTATGCCAGACCCAAAACGCTGGACGACATGATCAATCATAGCGTCGGCCGTTGTCTGGACCTGTTCGATATCGATACCAGCCTGGTGACGCGCTGGAGCGGTCTCGGTAAAGCCAAGGAGTGAACAAGATGGCAAATAAGATGACGCAACAAAACAAACAGAATAAGCAGATCGGCGCCAACGGCATCACCGTCGATTACGAAGTTGCCGGGCCGGAGAACGCGCCATGGGTCGTGTTCAGCCATTCGCTGGGATGCGCCAAATCGATGTGGCAGCCGCAGTTCGAGGCGTTGAGCAAATCGTATCGGGTATTGCGTTACGACACCCGCGGCCATGGCGTGACCAGTGCGCCGCCGGGACCGTATACATTGGAATTGCTGGCGCAGGATGTCAAAGCCTTGTGCGATGCGCTGGACATTGAAAAGTGCCATTTCATCGGCCTGTCGATGGGCGGCATGATCGGCCAGACCGTGGCCCTGAATTATCCCGATCTGTTATTGAGCCTGACCCTGGCAGATACCAGCAGCTATTACGGACCGGCCTTCGCGGCGTTCTGGGAAACCCGCAGCCAGACGGCACTGACCCAAGGCATGACGCCGTTGGTGGCGCCTTCGCTGGAGCGTTGGTTCACAGAGCCGTTCCGCGCCGCCCATCCGGTGCTGATGCAGCAAGCCATGCAGTGGGTGCTGGATACGCCGTCGCAAGGTTACGCGGCCTGTTGCCAGGCGATTGCGCTGCTCGATACCACGGCGCGCCTGTCGCAGATCAAGGTGCCGGTATTGATTATCGTGGGCGCGCAGGATCTGGCGACGCCGCCGGCTGCGTCCGAATTGATTCACGCGCAAATCCAGGGCTCCAGGCTATTGGTGCTGGACCCTGGTGCGCATATCGCCAGCGTCGAGCAGGCGGCCAAGTTTACCGCTGCCGTGCAGGAATTCCTGCCGGCCTGAGCCGGTTGAAAAAAGAACAAGTTTTGTAGTCAAGTTTGATTGCAGTAAAGCGTAGTAAATCCGGATTGCAGTAAAAAAGGCTGTGCCGCACCCGACGTCGCAGCTACTTATATTAAACGCACGCCAAATTATTGGCGGAGACGAAGGATAAATTATGACGAGCTCACCATCAATACGGCGCGTGTTCATGGCTTTGGCCGCGCTGGCTGCACTGGCTGTATCTGCGGCGCTGCCTGTATTTGCCCAAACGCCCATGGCGCAATATGAAGGCGCCGACCGGACCGAAAAGCTGATCGCCGGCGCTGCCAAGGAAGACAATACACTCACGCTGTACACCGCATTCCGGCCGGAGGATTTGCCGGCCATCATCGCGCCTTTCGAAAAGAAATACGGCATCAAGGTCAAGCCTTGGCGCTCCGGCAGCGATAACGTCACGCAGCGGGTATTGACCGAGGCATCCGGCAAGCGCTTTGAAGTGGATCTGATCATGGAGCCGGCGCAGGATATGGAAGCGATCCGCCGCGAGCAACTGCTGCAGCCGGTTAAATCGCCGTATTTCAAAGACTTGATCAAGAGCGCCGTGCCGGCCCATCACGAGTATGCGTCTGTGCTGTTGAACGTGGTGGTGCAAGCCTATAACCCGACCCTGTTCAAGAAGGAAGATCTGCCCAAGAGCTTCGAAGACCTGACCGATCCGAAATGGAAGGGCAAGCTCGGTATCGAATCCAAGGCCGAGGAGTGGTACACCACGGTGGTCAATAGCCGCGGCGAGGCAAAAGGCATCAAGATGTTCCACGACATCGTCGCCACCAACGGCGTATCGGTGCGCCTGGGCATGTCGTTGCTGCACAACCTGGTGCTGGCGCGCGAAGTGCCGCTGGCGCTGACCATGTATATCGATCTGGCCGAGAAGAGCAAGCGTGCGGGCAAACCGATCGACTGGTTCTCGATAGACCCGCCGGTCGGCCAGGGCTTCAACATCGGCCTGGCGAAACAGTCGCCGCATCCGAATGCCGCGCTGCTGTTCTACGACTACATGTTGTCGCCTGAAACCCAGCAATTGCTGGCGTCGAAGTTCTACTATCCCGTCAGCGCCAAGATTCCTTCGCCTTATCCCGAACTGGCCAAGACAATGAAATATGTCGATCCGGTTTATACCGTCGATAATTTCACGAAATGGACCAAATCCTATAACGACGTCGTGACCAATCAGGCCAAGTAAAACAATAAAAATAATAAAAACAACAGCATGCATTGCTTCGGCGCGGCGCGCGAGCGCCGCGCCGCCGAACTGAACGTTGGATGAGGCATCTCAGGAGACAGCCATGAAAAAATTATGCAGCAGAGTATGGACGGCAGCGCTGAAGATCGCGGGGTTGAGCGTGATCGCAGCCGCGGCGGCTATCGCTTTGCAGGCAAGTGCGCAAGCGCAAGCCCAGGCAGCACCGGTAAAAATCGACATGGTGGTATTCGGCCAGCCTTCGCTGGGCGCATTTCTGACGCCCGTCATCAAGCAGCGCAAGCTCGATATCAAGCATGGCATCGATTTCAATTTCGTCGAACGCACGCCTGACGCTTACATCGCGCAATTCAATTCCGGCGAATTTCAGGTCGGCGGCAGCGCTGCGCTGTTGTCGGTGGGCGTGGCCAGCAATCAGGGCGTGAAAGTATCGTATCTGTTCAATCTGTTCGATTACTTCGGCGCGGTCGTGACCGATCGCCCGGACATCAAGACGGTGAAAGACCTGGAAGGCCATCAGTTGGTTGCGGCTTCGGCAACCACCAATTACGCAATGTTCAAATGGGTGGCCTTGAATCAGGGCGTCAACTTCGACAAGATCTCCGTGCAAAACACAGCGACCCCCGGCCTGGTCGGCTACGCATTGGCGGATCGTGCCGAAGCGGTGCAATTGTGGGAGCCGGCTTATTCGATTCTGATATCGAAAAAGCCATCCTTGCACGCGGTCGATCTGGATATGAAAAACCGCTGGAAGAAATTCTCCGGCACCGACGCTATTCCTTATCTGGGCGTTGCTGCGCATGACGACTGGATCAAGAAGAATCCGCAACTGGTGGACAAGATGTACGCCACCTTCAAGGAAGCCGCGGACTGGCTGCGCGCCAATCCGGCCGAAGGCGCCAAGCTGGTGGCCGCTTCGATCAAGGGTTCCGACGAGAAGGTGATTCGCCAGTTGATCGAAGATAACTCGCGCCTCGGCCTGAATGTGCAGACCGCCGCGGATATGAAGAAAGGCATCGAGGCCGTCTATGCCGCCGGTGTCCAGAGTAAATACTTGAGTAAAGATGTCGACAAGTCGACCATTTACACCGGCATCCGCAAGTAAATGAACACCAGACCGCCGATCGGACATTCGCCATGCGCCTGAAAAAAGAGCCCTTCATTTCGGCGATCGGATTGATCGTGGTGTGGGAAATTACCGCGCACTTTTTTCCGCCTTTTCTGTTTCCGTCGACGCTGACCATCGCCAAGGATTTATTCACCATCCTCAGCGATCCGAAGGAGTTGGTCAGCGCTGCTGCAACTTCCGGGCGCATTCTGCTGGGCATGGCCGGCGCCTTCGTGGCCGGCAGTGCGGTGGGTATCTGGATGGGTGTTTCGCCGCGAGCGGAACGTTATATCCATCCGCTGCTGACGTTCAATCAAGGTATTCCGGCCCTGTCGTGGGTGGTGTTTTCGGTGATCTGGTTCAAGTCCACCGAGTTCCGCATCTGGTTCATCATCGCCGTGTGCACCTTGCCTGCGTTTGCGTTTCAGATTTACGACTCCTATCGCGCCATGTCGAAAGATCTGGTCGAGATGTCCTTGTCTTTCCGCCCCAGCAAATGGGACAAGTTCCGCACGCTGATCCTGCCGAGCATCTTGCCGGGCATCGCAACGGCGTGGAAGGTCAATCTTGGCAACGTGGCGCGGGTGGTAGTGGTGGCCGAGCTGGTGGGGGCAACCGTGGGTGTCGGTTACGAGCTGCTGCAACGCCAGCAGTTGTTCGACATGGCCGGTGCGCTGGCTTGGACCTTGGTGCTGGTGCTGTTCGTGGTGGTTTCGCAAGGGGTAGTGACACTGCTAGAAACAGCGCTGCTGCGCTATCGTCCGCAATCGGAGCGTAGTTTATGAAGATCGTCGAATTCAAGAGTGTCGCCAAGCGTTTCGATGGCGATCACTCGGATCTGAAGTTTGCCGCGAAAGATTTGTCGCTGCATATCGACCAGGATGAGCTGGTGGCGGTGGTCGGCAAGACCGGTTGCGGCAAATCCACCATGTTCAATTTGCTGATCGGTTTGATGGCGCCGAGCGCCGGCACGGTTGAAGTGCTGGGCCGCGATCCGTTCAAGGAATTCAATGCGCTGGCCGGCAAGTTGTCGGTGGTGTTTCAGAATGACCGGCTGCTGCCGTGGCGCACTGCGATCGAAAATGTCGCCTACGGTCTTGAACTGCGCAAAGTGCCGAAGGCGGAGCGCCTGGCGATCGGTATGGAATGGCTGCAGCGTCTCGGCTTGGAAATGCATGCGGACAAGTGGCCGCATTCTTTATCGGGCGGGATGCGCCAGCGGGTCAGTATCGCGCGCGCCTTCGCCACCGATCCCGAAATTCTGCTGTGCGACGAGCCGTTTTCGGCGCTGGATGAATTGACCGGCGCCAAGTTGCGGCAAGAGTTTCGCCGCCTGGTGAAGGAAAACCACAAGACCGGTGTTTTCGTGACGCATTCGATCCGCGAAGCCATCGAAATCGGCGATCGTATTCTGGTATTTCGCGCACCTGGCCATGTGGCCGCCGAATTCAATGTGGCCGAAGCCATGCAGCAGTTCGGCGAAGAAGGCTTGAAGCAACGAATTCTGGATGAGATGGGCAGCGGCACGCCGACCCTGGAGCCTTTGGATGGCGCTTTGGCAGGGGTGGGCCGTAACGGTTCCGGGAATTGAAATTGCAAGGAAAGTAAGCTTTCGGTGTGACGTCGGGGCTGAATAAAAAACGTAGTGAAATGGGTTAGCGCAATGCGCGTCTTGACAACATCAATGGAGATAACATGAGTAAAGCCAGTAAAGCTGCAACCGGTAAAGTTGCAAAAACCGCTGCAAAAGCCGCAAAGGTTGAAAAAGTCGCGGTGAGCAAGCCTGCTGCAAAATCGTCTGCAAAAGCATCGGTGAAAGCGGCGCCTGCGAAAGCCGCAGTGAAGGCCAAATTGCCGCAAGGCGCGCGCGGCTACCGCGATTTGCATGAACATCTGGCGGAACTCGACAAGCAAGGTCTGCTGATCACCATCGATCGCCCGATCAACAAGGACACCGAGTTGCATCCGCTGGTGCGCTGGCAGTTTCGCGGCGGCATCGAAGAAAAGGATCGCAAGGCTTTTCTGTTCACCAATGTGGTCGACGGCAAAGGCAAGAAATTCGATATTCCGGTGGTGGTGGGTGCGCTGGCTGCATCGCGCCAGATCTACAGCGTCGGCATGGATTGCGCAATCGAAGATATGGCCGCGGCCTGGAACAAGGCGATCGCCAAGCCTATCCTGCCGAATATTTTGAAGACCGCACCGTGCCAGGATATCGTCATCACCGGCGCCGAACTGAAAAAACCGGGCAAGGGTCTGGACA
The DNA here is from genome assembly GCA_036500325.1 of Herbaspirillum sp. Taxonomy (GTDB): domain Bacteria; phylum Pseudomonadota; class Gammaproteobacteria; order Burkholderiales; family Burkholderiaceae_D; genus Herbaspirillum. The sequence goes on from DASYCG010000073.1 coordinate 15,611, forward strand.
GCCTGCCGATTCCGATTTCGACGCCAGGCTGGGACAACGCGCCGTACACCACGCTGTCGCCGTATATTTCCAAAGATCCTGAAACCGGGATCCAGAACATGGGTATCTATCGCGGCCAGGTCAAATCGCCGACGCGCCTGGGCATGAATCCATCGCTGGAAAACCAGGCCGGTATTTACGCGCACTGGGAAAAAGCCAAAGCGCGCGGCGAGAGATTGCCGGCGGCAGTGGTACTGGGTTGTGCGCCTCAAATCGCGTTTACCTCGGCGCAAAAACTGTCGGAAGATACCGATGAATTCCACGTGGCCGGCGGCCTGGCAGGCAAGCCGATCGATGTGGTGCGTTGCAAGACAGTCGATCTGCTGGTGCCGGCCGACGCGGAAATCGTGATCGAAGGGTTTATCAATACCGAATGGCTGGAGCCGGAAGCGCCGTTCGGCGAATCGCACGGTCACGTGAACCTGCAGGAGTTCAACGCCTTTATGGATGTGACGGCGATTACCCGCCGTAAGGATGCGATCCTGACATCGATCATTTCGCAAGTCACGCCGTCCGAATCCAGCTTGATCAAACGGGCTGCGCTGGAACCGGTGTTCCTGAATCATCTGCGCCGCAATATGGGCATCAAGGGCATCGTCAAGGTTTCGATGCACGAACCGCTGACCAATTTGCGCAAAGTGATTGCTGTGGTGGTCGATCGTACCGTGCCGCCGACTGAAGTCTGGCGCGCGTTGTACGGCGCTGCGGCGATGCTGCGCGCAGGCGGAAAAATGGTGATTGCGATCAATGAGGATATCGATCCGGACAACGCCGATGCGCTGTTGTGGGCCATGACTTATCGCGCCAACTTTGCGCTCGATCTGGAAACCTTGAAGGGGCGCGATCCAGGCCATGGACCGCGCAGCCAGCGCAATGGCGGCGTCGACGGATCGCTGTTGATCGATGCCACGCTGAAAGACGATTTTCCGCCGATCGCTTTGCCGAAACGCGAATTCATGGAAAACGCCAAAGTCATCTGGGAAGAACTGGGTCTGCCGACGCTCAAGCCGGAAGCGCCATGGTTCGGTTATTCGCTGGGCGACTGGAGCGCGCGCAATGAGCAGATGGCGCAGCGTGCAGTCAAAGGCGATTACTGGATTACCGGCGAAGAACTGATCAAGCAGCGTCGCAACGATGTCAAGATGAATACCGAAATCGACAGCAATGAAAAGAGCGTCAACGGTAAGCCCGCAGTGAAGAAGAGCAGCAGCAAAAAAGGGCAGCACTAGGAAGTATCAGTGCATCAAGATATTGGATAGGTACGAGGGGAAGGTGCGGGCACAGGGTTTCCTGTGCCCGCAGCGTAAGTAACAATGTAATTCGGCAATGTAATTCAGCAAGCGCATCGAGGGCGGATTATTGGCCCCACATTATAAAAACGCACAATGATGCGATAACGACGTCAGGAGACAAAATGCACGATTCAAGCGGCGCAGATGCCGGTTTGGCGCCGGCCACGGAAGCCGGTCTTATATTTCGTATCGAAAGCATCCCTTTTTCAAGATGGCATTCGAAGGCGCGGATTCTGATCGGCAGCGCGACATTTTTCGATGCATTCGATGCGTTGTCGCTGGCGTTCGTATTGCCGGTGCTGATCGGCCTGTGGCACATCACGCCGGTGCAGATCGGCATTCTGATTGCCTCCAGTTATGTCGGCCAATTGATCGGCGCCTTGCTGTTCGGCTGGCTGGCCGAACGCTATGGACGCATCCGCAGTATTACCGGCGCAATCGGCATCATGTCGATCATGTCGATCGCGTGCGCGTTGTGCGGCAATTTCAACGTATTGTTCTGGTGCCGCTTCGTTCAGGGCATCGGTATCGGCGGCGAGATGCCGGTGGCGGCGGCCTACATCAGCGAGCTGTCCAAGGCGCAGGGCCGCGGCAAATATTTTCTGTTGTATGAGCTGCTGTTTCCTATCGGCCTGATGTTCACCGGCCAGATCGGCGCGTGGCTGGTGCCGACGATCGGCTGGGAAATCATGTTCTGGATCGGCGGCATCTCCGGCAGCATCATTACCCTGTTTATTTATCGTTTGCCGGAGTCGCCGCGCTGGTTGATTTCCAAAGGCCGCCTGCCTGAGGCCGACCGCATTGTGCAGATAATCGAACGCAGCACCGATAAGCGCGTTGCGCCATCGCAGACTACCCAGGATGCGATCAAGGCCGCGGCGAACCACTCCGCAAATACGCCGAAACGCCGCCAGGCCTGGCATGAATTGTTTTCCGGGTTCTATCGCGGCCGCACGCTGGTGGTCTGGCTGCTGTGGGCGGCGACATTCTTCGTTGCCAACAGCTTGAACAACTGGCTGCCGACGCTGTACAAGACGGTCTATCACCTTGGCCTGCAGGATGCGTTGCGCGCCGCTTCGCTGACCAATGTGGCGCAGGTGCTGATATTGCTGGCCTGCGCGTTCTGCATCGACAAGGTGGGGCGGCGCAATTGGGCGATAGCGTCGTTTATCGTGGGCGGGGCGCTGCTGAGTTTGTTGTGGTATCTGGGCGCCGGCAGCGTGACCAATGTGATCGTGCTGGCGACGCTTAGTTACGGCGTCATCGGTTCGGTGGCGGCGGTGGTTTATTTGTACACGCCTGAAATTTATCCGACGCGGATTCGCGCGACCGGTACCGGCCTGGCGACATCATGGCTGCGCCTGGCTTCCGCCGTAGGGCCGGCCCTGGTCGGCATGATGGTGAGGGATGAAGGGATTGCTTCGGTGTTTTTGATGCTGGCCGGCGTGTGCGCGGTGGGTGCGCTCGGCTCCTGTCTGATGATTGAAACGCGTCAGCGCAGTCTTGAGGAAATCGCGCCCTGAACTTGGGGCAAGGCTGATTAAGTGCCATGGGCGGCCTTTTTTTTAACGCGACACGGGCCGCACCCCTCACCCAAATGAACGATTTTTTATGGCACTAAAGAAAATCAGTCGACTTCGAACTTTCTTTAAATCCATAAAAGACCGTTCATTTGGGTGAGGG
>DASYCG010000074.1:0-3809 GCA_036500325.1 Herbaspirillum sp.
TACAAGGTGACGGCGGTGCAGGTGCTGCCGGTGGCGCAGCCGTCGGCATGGCAGAAGGAATTCAAGCAGTTCAATGCGATGCAGGAGTCTTTGCTCAAGGGCGCGCATGCGACGGCGAATGACGCGATGGTGACTAAATGATCCATGACGACGATGCATTGACAATGCATCGAACGGCAGTGTCGGTTGACGTCGAGAAGGTGCGCGGCGGTTTGCGCGAACACTGTCGGGACAATGTCGCGGAAGAAATTCCTGTCGCGTTGGAATACAACGGCATTTCACATGCCGTGATGATGGCCTCGCCGGCCGATCTTGAAGACTTTGCGCTTGGTTTTTCGCTGAGCGAAGGGATCTTGCGCGATCGCAGCGAATTGTATGAGTGCGACGTGGTCGAGGGTGAAGAGGGCATTCAGGTGCAGTTGCAGATTGCCGCCGAACGCTTTGTAAAACTGAAGGAGCAGCGCCGCAATTTGACCGGGCGCACGGGCTGTGGCTTATGCGGCGCCGAGACCTTGCAGCAAGCGATACGGCATCCGGCGGCAGTAGGGTCGGCCGGCCGTTTTACGTCGGCGATGGTGCATGCAGGTTTTGCAGCGATGCTGCAAAGACAGGCATTGCAGCAGCAGACCGGCGCGACACATGCGGCGGCATGGCTGGATGCAGATGGCAAAATCGCCTTGGTGCGCGAAGACGTGGGCCGCCACAATGCGCTGGATAAATTGATCGGCGCCTTGTGCGCTTCCGGCGCGGATCTATCTGCCGGGGCGGCACTGATCACCAGCCGCGCCAGTTACGAAATGGTGCAGAAGGCGGCGACCGTCGGCATCGGTTTCGTGGCGGCAATTTCGGCGCCTACCGCATTGGCGATCCGTCTGGCGGAGGAAACCGATGTGACCTTAGTGGGCTTTGTGCGGCAGGATAGCCATGTGGTGTATGCCAACGGACATCGTCTGGCGGCAGATGGAGAACCCTCTATTTCCAAGTTAATGGGAGAACAGCGATGAGTACAAATAATCTGGTCAAAATGGCGAATCAGATAGGATCGTTTTTCGCGACCATGCAAGACCATGAACAGGCCTTGAGCAGCATCGCCGGACATATCAAACGCAATTGGGATCCACGCATGCGCAACGCGTTGCTGGAACATGTTGCGCAAACCGGCGGAACGGATTTGTCGCCGATAGCGCTGGAGGCAGTCAACGCGCATCGGGCCAGTCTTGCGGCAAATGCCAACACACCTGCAGCAACTGCATAAAGCAGTTTCTTCTATATGTGATCGGTAATGCCAACTGGTGAAACTTGCAGCTGGCGAGGACCTCCATCACTGCATCATGCTCTTCCGGTCAGCTAATCTCGGCTGACAAACTTGATCGTTACGGAGGATTCAATGATGCATCACATCAATCCAGCTGAAATTTCGAAACTTTACAACGTGGCGCATATCGCAACATCCGTGCCGCCGGTATCCATTCAGACCAGTGGCCTTTCCATCAGCAATTTGATTGGTGGCCTACATCTGAACCTCACGCAACCGGAATGCAATAGTCCTGTAGGCGGCCTTCCGCGCTCATAATTTTTAATAGATAAAATGCAGTGCAGATGAAAATGCTTTTTGGGGCGTGGTTATTGCATTGGCGTTGGGGATCAATATATTTCAACCTTCCAAAGACAGTGCAAATAAAACGCCTTATATCGTTTATGCAGCGTCTTACGAAAAATCGAAAGCATTAATTGACCTGGGGTTAGATACTGTCGCACCGGAGACCAAACTTGGATTTCATACCGATGGCACAATCGTTGACGCGGGAATTTCTATGCCGCACAACATCATGTTGTACAACATCGTGATTGAGTATCTTAAAGGAGCACACGCACGGGATGTTTTTGAGGAGCCGATCCCAGGAGTGCCATACACGAGAGTGTTTATGCGTTTTACGGATGCCAGAACTATCGATTTAAATGGCTAGCGGTACAAGCCAACATGTCGAAAAGGAATCTTTGTCGAATGACAGGATTTAACGACAATGCGGAAGATGGCGTCAGTCGAGTGTCGTTTTCCGTATTTGTAACATTATTTTCGTAAGCAAGATCAAAAATTCATTCGGGCAGAATAAGCAGGATTTGGCACTGATTGGTGTTATGGCATGTTTGCTTGCCGTCATCCCTCAATTACAATCATTCCTTACTTTGTTGGGAGCGCATCTTCTGCTGGGAGCCGGTTTTGCATTCGTTCGAATTCGGAGTGAAACTCGATTCCTGACGATTTGTCCGATGGGGCTTTTGGGGAGATTTCGAGCGAACAGTCTGTTTCTGACGAGTTTTATTGGCTTGCTGGTTTTTTCAACGCCAATCTTTTTCGATCACTTATCGATCCCAATGCTCTAAGTTTTATTGAGTGGCATAGTATTGCTATCCGCATTAGCTATTTTATTTCTTGTAAAAATGCGTCATAGAAACTTAATCAAACCGGTTCTTTTCGAGAAGACAAGAGAAAACCAATGAAACAACAGGTTGTAGTCTACAAGGCATTACCCGATGTCCTGATGGCGCGTTTGCGCGATGAATTCGACGTCATCTTTTTCGACGGCGTCAACGCCGATAACCGTGCCGCATTCCATGAAGCCGTAAAACATGCCGACGGCATGATCGGCGCCAATGTTCCGATACCGAATGTACTGCTTGAGCAGGCGCCAAAACTGAAAATTGCTTCTTCTATTTCAGTCGGCGTCGATCAGTTCGATCTGGATTATTTCCGGCAGCGCGGCTTGATGCTTGCGCATACGCCTGGGGTATTGGACGAAGGGGTTGCCGATCTGGTTTTTGCGCTGATTCTAAGCAGCGCGCGGCGCGTCGTCGAGATGGCTGAGTTTGTCCGGGCCGGAAAATGGAATGCGCCTTCCGGCAAGGAGCAGTACGGCGTGAGTGTGCAAGGCAAAACGCTGGGCATATTGGGAATGGGACGGATCGGCAATGCGGTGGCGCGGCGCGCGCATCACGGGTTCGGCATGCCGATTATTTATCACAACCGCCGTCCCGATCCGGAAGCCGAACAGGCTTTGTCGGCGCGTTATGTGAGCAAGGACACCTTGTTGGCGCAAGCCGATTTCCTCTGCGTCATGCTGCCGCTGACAAAAGAAACCGAACGGGCAATGGGCCGGCGCGAATTCGCTTTAATGAAACCCAGCGCAATTTTCATCAATGCTTCGCGCGGCAAAGTGGTCGATGAAGCAGCGCTGATTCAAGCGCTGCAGCAAAAGATCATCTATGCAGCCGGGCTCGATGTATTCGAGCAGGAGCCGGTATCGGTCGATTCGCCGTTGCTGACAATGCCGAATGTCGTGGCCTTGCCGCATATCGGTTCGGCCACCTTTGAGACGCGCTTTGCCATGGCGGAACTGGCTGTGGATAACCTGATTGCCGGTTTGCGCGGCGAGCGGCCTGCGCATCTGGCGGTTTGAATTTATTCCGCTAAACGCTTCCGTCGTACGGAATTAATGTGTATGCTTTCTTCATTGAAAAGTACGATCGTGCTAAATTTCAGTGCGAGATTGCTTTTAAATCTATAATCCGCCAACAATTTAGGTCTACGCCAATTCGAGTTTAAGATTAAAGGTCAAGCGATGAAAGTATTAGTGCCGGTCAAACGGGTAGTCGATTACAACGTCAAGGTACGGGTGAAATCGGATGGCAGCGGGGTCGATATCGCCAACGTCAAGATGTCGATGAATCCGTTCGATGAAATTGCCGTGGAAGAAGCGGTGCGCCTGCGCGAAGCGGGCAAGGCGACCGAAATCATCGCCGTGTCCTGC
>DASYCG010000075.1:0-2512 GCA_036500325.1 Herbaspirillum sp.
GTGAATCTACTGTAAATCCGTCGGATTTACAGGCAATCCACGGTAGCCATGTCGTGAACCTGTAACCATGATCCTGTAACCTGCCCGCGCTTGCAGGCACAATTTAACAAATGCTTTTCATAACGGCCTTGACCGAGGAACGGACTGCATGAGAGCCCAAACCGCCACCAGCAGCGAGCTGCGCGAAGTCCCGTCGAATAAATACCATGCGGAACGTGATGAATTACTTGAGCGTTACCGGCAACTGCGCAGTCGCAGCGAAGCGCTGGTTGCGCCGCTGACAGACGAAGATATGGTGGTGCAATCAATGCCCGACGCCAGCCCGGCGAAATGGCATCTGGCGCATACCACCTGGTTTTTCGAGACTTTTTTATTGTCTGAAAATTTACCCGGCTACCAGCAGTTCGACCCTGCGTACGGCTACCTGTTCAACTCCTATTACGAAACGCTGGGGCCGCGCCAGCCGCGCCCGCAGCGCGGCTTGCTGACCCGTCCTTCGGTCAAGGAAGTCATTGCCTACCGGCATTATGTCGATGAACACATGCGCGCGCTGCTCGAATCGAGCGCATCGACTGCGCTCAAAGACCTGATCCTGCTCGGCTTCGCGCACGAAGAACAGCATCAGGAACTGTTGCTGATGGACATTCTTCATCTGTTCGGAAAATCGCCGTTGAAGCCGGCCTACAACGCAGTATGGCCGGCCGACGCAAGCGGGCCTGCCGGAAAATTCAAGCGGGTCGAAGGCGGCCTGGTTGAAATCGGCGACGCCGACAGCGAATTCTTTTTCGACAACGAGCGGCCGCGCCACACCACCTGGATTCAAGCTTTCGACATCAGCGACCGGCTGATCACCAACGGCGAATGGCTGAGCTTCATGGCCGACGGCGGATATCGCCGCGCCGATCTCTGGCTGTCCGACGGCTGGACGCTGATCCGCAGCGAAGGCTGGGAAGCGCCGCTGTATTGGGAATCGGCCGGCGATACCGATGACGGCACCGGCTGGAATCAAATGACACTGCGCGGCCTGGAGCCGGTACGCGCCGATGCGCCGGTGACCCACATCAGTTATTACGAAGCCGCGGCCTTCGCGCAATGGGCGGATGCGCGGCTGCCGACCGAAGCCGAATGGGAAACTGCCGCGCTCGCCGGCGCGCTGGAACAAATCGACGACGTCGCCTGGCAATGGACCCAAAGCGCCTACTATGGTTACCCCGGCTTCCGGCCGGTGGCCAGTGCGGTCGGCGAATACAACGGCAAATTCATGATCGGGCAAATGGTATTGCGCGGCGGCGCCAGCGTCACGCCCTCCGATCATTCACGGCTGACCTACCGTAACTTCTACCGTCCTGAACAACGCTGGATGTTTTCCGGATTGCGGCTGGCGCGGGATGTGAGGGAATTGAATCCCGGGAATTCATACGATGTCGCCGACAAAGCAAAAGCCGATTTTGCGCGAGACGTGATTGCCGGCTTGTCCCAGAAAGAAAAAAGACTATCGCCGAAATATTTTTACGACGCTGCGGGTTCCGATCTTTTTGAAGAGATCTGCCTGCTGGAAGAATATTATCCGACGCGCACCGAAACTGCGCTGCTGCGAAACATTGCCGCCGGCATAGCGGCCGACATTCCGGATGGCGCTGCCCTGGTGGAATTCGGCAGCGGCGCCAGCGACAAGACCCGTCTCATTCTGGATGCGGCGCCGCAGGTTGCCGCCTATGTGCCGATCGATATCAGCGAAGATGCGCTGGAAAAAGCGGCCGCCCGTTTAAAGCAGTACTACCCCGCGTTGCAAATCGCGCCATTGGCGGACGACTTCACCAGCGCCATGCAACTGCCGGCCGAGGTACAGGAACACGCCAAGGTCGGTTTTTTCCCCGGCTCGACCATCGGCAATTTCACGCCGGTGCAAGCGGTGCAATTCCTGCGTTCGGTGCGGCGTTTGCTGGGTACGAATGCCGGCCTGATCATCGGCGCCGATCTGGTCAAAGACCCGGCCACATTGGTGGCGGCCTATGACGACGCCCAAGGCGTCACCGCCCGCTTCAATAAAAATCTGCTGGTGCGCATCAACCGCGAACTCGGCGGCGACTTCGATCTCGACGCCTTCGACCACCTGGCCGTATGGAATGCGGAATTGCAGCGCATGGAAATGCATCTGGTCAGCTGCGCCGATCAAATCGTCAATGCAGCCGGCGAGACATTTGCCTTCAAGGAAGGCGAGCGGCTGCACACGGAAAATTCGCATAAATTCACGCCCGCGTCATTTGCCGCTTTGGCGGCGCGGGCAGGATGGTCGGTAAAACACCAGTGGATCAGTGCGGCGCCGCAGTTTGCGGTGTTTAGTTTGGTGTAAAAAATCGAGCTTGGTATTGATTAACAGTAAATAGACACCGGTAAATCAAGAAAGAAAAGTCGAGCAGATAAAGAAGCGAGAAGGCGCGGTGAGCAGGGTCGGTGTATGTGCCACACAATCAGGGACATACTGTTTGAGCGCAGCGAGTTTGGCCGTGTG
>DASYCG010000076.1:0-11060 GCA_036500325.1 Herbaspirillum sp.
ACTGGGGTGGACGACGGGGCTCGAACCCGCGACAACAGGAATCACAATCCTGGACTCTACCAACTGAGCTACGACCACCATTGAGTCATTCACACAACGCAAGAACTTGCGCAGCGCTAAGACAGCTCCGAATTATACAAAGATGTCGCGGTACTTGCAAACGAAATAAGCGCTATCCGTATGGAAAGCCGCTTCACAACGGGCTCACGGCGTATCGACGGCGCGGTTTTGCGGGGCGACAGCCATTACCGGCGGTGTCATTTGCAGCAGCCTGGAAAAGGCGTTTTGCAGGCTGGCGGCGCTGCCGCTGGTGTAGGCGGAGAGGGCGCCTTCGCCGTTGTCCAACCCACGGCGCAGTCCGGCCGCATCGATCAGGCGAGCCAATTGCCGGCTGACCGCTACGCCGGTGTCGATAATGGCAATCTCTGCCGCGCCGAGGCCGCGCAGCGTATCTTCGATCAGCGGCTGCACGAAAGGATAATGCGTGCAGCCAAGCACCAAGGTGTCGATCTGTTGCGCCAACAGTGTTTTCAGATGTCCGTGCAGCAGTTGCGCGGCAGGCGCGGCGTACAGCGCGCCTTGTTCTATTTGATCCGCCAGCCCGACGCAGGCTGCGCTATGAAAACACGCGCCCGTGACGACGCTTAAATGGTCGCGCAGCGCGATAAAGCGGGCGCTGGCAAGCGTAGCGCGCGTTGCCAATACGCCAATTTGCTTGCTGCGGGATTGTTGTGCGGCAGGCTTGAGTCCGGGTTCGATGCCGACCACGGCCAGCGTTGGATAATGCGTACGCAATGCGCTGATCGCGGCGGCAGTGGCGGTATTGCAGGCAACCACCAGCGCCTTCGCGCCTTGCGCCAGCAGGAATTGCGCGATTGCCAGCGTGCGTTCGACGATTTCAGCTTCGGTGCGGTCGCCGTAAGGCGCATAGCCGGAATCGGCAAAATACAGCAGATGCTCGTGCGGCAGATCGACGCGAATATGGCGCAGCACCGATAAGCCGCCGACGCCGGAATCGAAAATGCCGATGGGCGCGTCGGCGGCCATCGGCATTGTGGGTGATGACATCAAGCGATCGATTCGATGTGCTGTGCGGCTTACAGCACGGCGACCGGAATCTTGCTCAACGCGCTGTTGGTCGCGATCCGTTCCTGCCATTCCTTCGGTGCTGTCGAATGTACCGCGACGCCTTCTGCGTCGACGACTACCGTCACCGGCATGTCGACCACGTCGAATTCATAGATCGCTTCCATGCCCATGTCTTCGAAGCCGATCACCTTGGCCGATTTGATCGCTTTCGATACCAGATAGGCGGCGCCGCCCACGGCCATCATGTAGGCCACTTTGTGTTTCTTGATCGATTCGACGGTGGCAGGGCCGCGTTCGGCTTTGCCGATCATCGAAATCAGGCCGGTCTGTTCCAGCATCATGTCGGTGAATTTATCCATCCGCGTAGAGGTGGTCGGGCCGGCCGGGCCGACTGCTTCGTCGCGCACCGGATCGACCGGCCCGACGTAGTAAATGACGCGGTTGGTGAAATCGACCGGCAGCTTTTCGCCGCGGGCCAACATCTCTTTGATGCGTTGATGCGCGGCGTCGCGGCCGGTCAGCATTTTGCCGTTCAGCAGCAATGTCTGGCCCGGTTTCCAGGTGGCGACTTCGGCCTTGGTCAAGGTATTCAGATCGACGCGTTTCGATTTTTCGGTGTCGGGCGTCCAGTTCACTTGCGGCCAGTCGGACAGCGATGGCGGCTCCATGAAGGCCGGTCCGGAACCGTCCAGCGTAAAGTGGCCATGCCGGGTTGCCGCACAGTTCGGAATCATGGCGACCGGTTTCGATGCCGCGTGCGTCGGATGCATCATGATCTTGACATCCAGCACGGTAGTCAGGCCGCCCAGGCCCTGCGCGCCGATACCGAGCGAATTGACTTTCTGGAACAGTTCGATGCGCAGTTCTTCGGTCTTGTTTTGCGGGCCGCGTTTGAGCAGGTCGTACATATCGATGTCTTCCATCAATACCTGCTTGGCCATCAGCATTGCTTTTTCTGCGGTGCCGCCGATGCCGATGCCCAGCATGCCCGGAGGGCACCAGCCGGCGCCCATTGTCGGTACTGTTTTCATGACCCAGTCGACGATGGAATCGGACGGATTGAGCATGACGAATTTGGTTTTGTTTTCCGAGCCGCCGCCTTTGGATGCGATTTGCACGTCCACGGTATTGCCCGGCACCAGTTCCATGTGGATCACGGCCGGCGTGTTGTCTTTGGTATTTTTGCGTTCGAATTGCGGATCGGTGACGATCGACGCGCGCAGCATGTTGTCCGGGTTGTTGTAACCCTGGCGCACGCCTTCATTGACTGCATCCGTAATCGATCCCTTGAAGCCTTCGAAGCGTACGTCCATGCCGATCTTCAGGAAGACGTTGACGATGCCGGTGTCCTGGCAAATCGGACGCTTGCCTTCGGCGCACATGCGCGAATTGGTCAGGATTTGCGCAATCGCATCTTTCGCGGCCGGGCCTTGCTCGATTTCATATGCACGCGCCAGATGTTGAATGTAATCGGCGGGATGGTAATAACTGATGTACTGCAGCGCAGCGGCAACGGATTCGATGAGATCGTCTTGCTTGATGATAGTCGTCATGGCTGGGTTTCTCGAAGGCAGGGGATAGGCGGAAAGGATGGAATGAAAATAACGGAGAAGCAAAGCGCGTTATTTTACACGCTCTGCATTTTTCTATCCTAGGCGCCAGTCCATGGCAACTGCGCAAAACACCAGCCTTCTATGGTCTTGCGATGGCCTTCCGCATCTTTATTGCCCTCGAAACCTTGCAGGATGTCGAAGCAATTGGTGTAGCCGCGTTCGGTTGCCGCTTTGGCCGCATGCCGCGAACGTACGCCCGAGCGGCACAGGAAAAGGATTACCTGGTCTTTATCGGCGATCTTGTCGAGTTCATCCAGAAAAGCCGGGTTCTGCGTACTTTGCGGATAAAGATTCCATTCGATTGCGTGGTGCTGCGCGCCATCGATTTTTACCTGGCCCACCCAGTCGCGTTCCGCCCTGGTTCGGACATCCACCAGTTTGATAGAGGTGTCTGCTTGCAGCAAGGCATAAGCTTGCTGCGGGGTAACTGCGCCGGCGTAAGGGAGGTGCTCCGAAACGCCGAGGGCGCGAGCCTGTGTCAGGATGTTTTGTGTCGTTGCCATCGCATTTCCTTAATTGCACTATTTTAGTGCGTTAGCATGCAAATGCTATGTTTCGGTGCGCTATAGCTTTTATGCATTAAATTGGTGCAATATTTTCTTTGCACTGTTTTACAATGTTTGTTTCACCAGGTTTGTGCAAGCGTGCATGGACGTTGTTTCGTCATCTGCGCCGCTGGCATGGAAACTGCTATAACCCGGTGGTATTTCCCGCTTCATTCGCCTGGTGCAGCTTATTCAAAGAAGAGCAGAAAGCCAAGCGCATTAGGCCGGTAATGCGGATAAAATAGCGCCGCACAGAATATTCTATTTAATACGATATTTTGCATCACATTTCGATTTACATCCTCGTTTTAGGAGATTTGCAATGGCAAGGACGGCCGCAGAAGTTTTGAAGATGGTAAAAGACAACGAAGTCAAATTTGTCGACTTTCGTTTTGCCGATACACGCGGCAAGGAACAGCACGTTACCGTGCCGGTCTCGCATTTTGATATGGACAAATTCGAGTCCGGTCATGCATTCGACGGTTCGTCGATTGCCGGCTGGAAAGGTATCGAAGCGTCCGACATGTTGTTGTTCCCGGATCCATCGACCGCGAATATCGATCCGTTCATGGAAGAAACCACATTGTTCATGCAATGCGACGTGATCGAGCCGTCCGACGGCAAAGGCTACGACCGCGATCCGCGTTCGATCGCCAAGCGCGCAGAGGCTTACCTGAAATCGTCCGGTCTGGGCGATACCGCTTATTTCGGTCCTGAACCTGAATTCTTCATTTTCGACAGCGTGCGTTGGGGCGCGGATATGTCCGGCTGCTTCGTCAAGATCGATTCTGAAGAAGCTTCGTGGAGCACCGGCGCCAAGCTCGAAGGCGGCAATTCCGGCCATCGTCCAACCGTCAAAGGCGGCTATTTCCCAGTGCCTCCAGTCGACAGCTTCCAGGACATGCGTTCGGAAATGTGCATGTTGCTGGAATCGCTCGGCATCCCGGTCGAAGTGCATCACCATGAAGTCGCCGGCGCCGGTCAAAATGAAATCGGCACCAAGTTCTCGACACTGACAGAACGTGCCGACTGGACCCAGAACCTGAAATACGTGGTGTGGAATGTTGCTCACACTTACGGCAAGACAGCCACTTTCATGCCGAAGCCACTGGTCGGCGACAACGGTTCGGGCATGCACGTGCATCAATCCGTATGGAAAGACGGCAAGAACCTGTTCGCAGGCGACGGCTATGCCGGTCTGTCGGAATTCGCGCTGTATTACATCGGCGGCATCATCAAGCACGCCAAGGCATTGAACGCGATCACCAACCCGGGCACCAACTCGTACAAGCGTCTGGTTCCAGGTTTCGAAGCGCCGGTCAAGCTGGCTTATTCGGCTAAAAACCGTTCCGCATCGATTCGTATTCCACACGTTGCCAATCCAAAGGGCCGTCGTATCGAAACACGTTTCCCGGATCCTCTGGCCAATCCATACCTGTGCTTCGCAGCGCTGCTGATGGCGGGTCTGGACGGCGTGCAAAACAAGATCCATCCAGGCGAAGCAGCTTCGAAGGATCTGTACCATTTGCCACCGGAAGAAGACAAGTTGATCCCGACTGTCTGCGCATCGCTGGATGAGGCGCTGGAACATCTGAACACCGACCGTGAGTTCCTGACGCGTGGCGGTGTATTCAGCGATGCCATGATCGACGCATACATCGATTTGAAGATGCAGGAAGTGCAGCGTTTCCGCATGACTACGCATCCTATCGAATTCGATATGTACTATTCGGTTTAATATCCATTTGACTATCGGACGAGGCAAATCAATGCTTTGTTAGAAAAAAGGGGAAGCTTGCTTCCCCTTTTTTATTGGCTGTCTGGATTGCACAAGGCACTATCTATTTATGACATCGAAATCCTCTTTGCTGTCGTTTGAAGGACTGGATCTGCTGGCTTCCGCCGTGATTGTCCTCAATCGGGCAGGCGGCATTGTCTTCGCCAACGCGGCGGCCGAAAATATGCTGGAGAATTCACTCAAGGTTTTGTCGCAGCAAAAATTGACCGAGTTGTTTATCAACGGTGCGCTGCTGGCGCCCTTGTTCGAAGAAGCGGTGGAGCATCAATTCGCCGATAAGCGGCTCGATCTGGTGCTTGAGCGTGCCGGGCGCGAGGCCCTGCAGGTTCATGCTGTGATTACCGCGCTGGATCATCCGGAGATGCCGGTATTGATCGAGTTGCGCGAAAACGTGCAGCAACTCAAGCTCGATCGCGAAGAGCGCCTGCTGGATCAAAGCCAGGCCAATAAAGAATTGATCCGCAATCTGGCGCATGAAATCAAGAATCCGCTGGGGGGCATTCGCGGCGCGGCGCAATTGCTGGAGCTGGAGTTGCCTGAGCGCCACTTGAAAGAATTGCGAGAATATACACAGGTCATTATCAAGGAAGCAGACCGCCTGCAAACGCTGGTCGATCGGCTATTGGCGCCGCACCGGCGTCCGCATATCGTCGGCGATGTGAATATCCATGAAGTGTGCGAACGGGTACGCAGCCTGATCCTGGCAGAGTTTCCACAGGGATTGGTTATTAAACGCGATTACGATCTGTCGATACCGGAGTTTCGCGGCGACAAGGAACAACTGATCCAGGCCATGCTCAACATCGTGCACAACGCTGCGCAGGCCCTCACCGAACGGATCGGCAAAGGCGATGCCGAACTCACATTGCAGACACGCGTGGTGCGCCAGGTCACTTTGGCGAAGGTCCGTTACAAGCTGGCACTAGACTTGCATATTGTCGATAACGGCCCAGGGATCGCACCCGATATTCAGGACAGGATTTTTTATCCGCTGGTATCGGGGCGAGAAGGGGGGAGCGGACTGGGACTGACATTGGCGCAAACTTTCGTGCAGCAGCATATGGGCGTGATCGAATGCGAAAGCCGGCCTGGATGTACCGATTTTAGGATTTTGATACCACTTCCCTGATCTAATTCTCAGGGATTGTGAATTTGCCGGCGGTTAGTGAACTGAGACTTCGAGGCTGCGACAGTTCGCTAAATGACCGGTGGTGCTTTAACGTGGAATGCTGCAAATATGAAACCAATCTGGATCGTTGACGACGATGAGTCTATCCGCTGGGTACTGGAAAAAGCGCTGGCGCGCGAGAATCTGGCGACTCGCAGCTTTTCCAGCGCGCGCGACGCGCTGCTGGCGCTGCAAACGGAATCGCCGCAAGTACTGGTTTCCGATATTCGCATGCCCGGACCTTCCGGTCTGGAGCTGTTGCAAACGGTAAAAGCCAATCATCCGGCGATTCCGGTCATCATCATTACGGCGTTTTCGGATCTGGATTCCGCGGTGTCCGCGTTTCAGGGCGGGGCGTTCGAATATCTGGCCAAGCCCTTCGATGTCGATAAAGCCGTGGAATTGATCCGGCGTGCATTGGAAGAAAGCTTGCGTGAAGCCGATGTCGAACAGGCGACGGCGGAGCCGACCGAAATTCTCGGCCAGGCGCCGGCCATGCAAGATGTGTTTCGCGCCATCGGACGCTTGTCGCAATCGAATGTGACGGTACTGATTACCGGTGAATCCGGCACCGGCAAAGAGCTGGTCGCCCGTGCCTTGCATAAGCATAGCCCGCGTGCGTTGCAGCCGTTTGTCGCACTGAATACCGCGGCAATCCCGAAGGATTTGCTGGAATCCGAATTGTTCGGCCATGAACGCGGTGCGTTCACCGGTGCGCAGACAATGCGGCGCGGCCGTTTCGAACAGGCCGAAGGCGGGACTTTATTCCTGGATGAAATCGGCGACATGCCGTTCGATCTGCAGACGCGTTTATTGCGCGTGTTGTCGGACGGGCATTTTTATCGCGTCGGCGGCCATCAGTCGATGAAAGCCAACGTGCGCGTGATCGCTGCGACCCACCAGAATCTGGAACATCGGGTACGCGAAGGCTTGTTCCGCGAGGATTTGTATCATCGGCTCAATGTGATCCGGCTGCGCTTGCCGAGCTTGCGCGAACGGCGCGAAGATATCACCATTCTGGCGCGCCATTTCCTGGCGCAAAGCGCTCGGCAGCTTGGCGTGGAAGCGAAACGCTTGTCGCCGCACGCGATGCAGTTTTTATCGCAGCTGGAATTGCCCGGCAATGTGCGCCAACTGGAAAATCTGTGTAACTGGATTACCGTGATGGCGCCGGGCCAGACGGTGGAAGTGAAGGATTTGCCGCAGGATCTGGTGGATGAACGGCCTACCTCCGAAGCAATGTCTTCGATGCCGCAGCCGCCGGCAGCCGCCAGAGCCGATAGCGACAGTCCGGCCGAAACGGGCGAGCCGGCCGGCGTTGCCGGTCATGACAAAAATCAATGGATTACCTTGCTTGAGGCGGAAGCCGCGCAGATGCTGATGAACGACCGGCCGGAAGTGATGGATGTGCTGGGCCGGCAGTTCGAGGCAGCCTTGATCAGGGTAGCGCTGAAACATACCCATGGCCGCAAGAACGATGCGGCGGTTCGTCTGGGTATCGGGCGTAATACGATTACCCGCAAGATCCAGGAATTGAGCATAGGCGGTGTTGCGGACGAGTGATCGTCTTATTGTATTTTTTATTAGACAGTATTCTGTAATCGGTGAAGTTGGTAATTTAATGGGCGGCTTGTGTAAAGCTGCCCATTTTTTTCACCTGATGGCAGTATTGCCGGGTTGCAGCCCGAGGTACCGCTTTAAATATCCGACGGTTTTCGGTTCGCGGCCGGCAAGTGTATAGTCTCCATCAATGAAGCCATTTGAAGGATTTTTTTATGACTATTCATTCTGCCGGCGGACGATTCCGCCAAGCCGTCGCCGACGAATCGCCATTGCAAGTCATCGGCGCCATCAATGCCAATCACGCCTTGCTGGCCAAACGTGCCGGCTTCAAAGCCATTTATCTGTCGGGCGGCGGTGTGGCGGCCGGATCGCTGGGCATCCCCGATCTGGGTATCTCCAATCTTGACGATGTGCTGACCGATGTACGGCGCATTACCGACGTCTGCGATCTGCCGCTGCTGGTGGATGTCGATACCGGTTTCGGCGCTTCTGCATTCAACGTGGCGCGCACGATCAAATCGATGATCAAATTCGGCGCTGCTGCCGTTCATATCGAAGATCAGGTCGGCGCCAAGCGCTGCGGCCATCGTCCCAACAAGGAAATCGTTTCCAGGCAAGAGATGGTCGACCGCATCAAGGCGGCCGTCGATGCGCGCACGGATGAAAACTTCGTCATCATGGCGCGTACCGATGCATTGGCAGTGGAAGGCCTGGAACCGGCGCTGGAACGCGCGATCGCTTATATCGAGGCCGGCGCCGACATGCTGTTTCCGGAAGCGATTACCGAGCTTCTCATGTATCGGCAATTCGCCGCGGCGGTCAAGGTGCCGGTGCTCGCCAACATCACGGAATTCGGCGCAACGCCGTTATTTACCATCGACGAGCTGAGGGACATGGATGTCGGCCTGGTGTTGTATCCGTTGTCGGCGTTCCGCGCAATGAACAAGGCGGCCGAAAATGTCTATCGGACGATTCGCCGCGACGGTACCCAAAAAGAGGTGCTCGAGACCATGCAGACACGCATGGAATTGTATGATCGCATCGATTACCACCGCTACGAACAAAGTCTGGATGCTTTGTTTGAACAAAAAAACAGCAAGTAAAACAAACGGAGCGAACATGAGCGAACCAGCAGCAAGCGGTTTCAAACCGAAGAAATCCGTCGCCTTGTCCGGCGTCGCCGCGGGTAATACCGCGCTTTGCACAGTCGGCATAAACGGCAACGATCTGCACTACCGCGGTTACGATATTCTGGATATCGCCGGCAGTTGCGAATTCGAAGAGATCGCCCATCTTCTGGTGCACGGCAAGTTGCCGACCAGCGCCGAATTGCGTGCGTACAAATCCAAGCTCAAGGCCTTGCGAGGCATTCCGGCCAACGTTAAAGCGGCACTGGAATGGCTGCCTGCGGCATCGCATCCGATGGATGTGATGCGCACCGGGGTCTCCGCACTGGGTTGCGTGCTGCCGGAGCAAGACGATCACAATACCCCCGGCGCACGCGATATTGCCGATAAATTGATGGCTTCGCTGGGATCGATGCTGCTGTACTGGTATCACTACAGCCACAACGGCAACCGGATCGAAGTCGAAACCGACGACGATTCGATCGGCGCGCATTTTCTGCATCTGCTGCACGGCGTGAAGCCTTCCAGTTCATGGGAGCAAGCCATGCATACCTCGTTGATTCTGTATGCGGAACATGAATTCAATGCGTCGACCTTTGCCGGACGCGTGATCGCCGGCACCGGTTCCGATATGTACTCCGCCATCACCGGCGCGATCGGCGCCTTGCGCGGGCCGAAACATGGCGGCGCCAACGAATTTGCATTCGCTGTGCAAAAGCGTTACGACGATGCCGACCAGGCCGAAGCGGATATCAAACGCCGTGTGGAGAACAAGGAAGTCGTGATCGGTTTCGGCCATCCGGTGTATACGGTTTCCGATCCGCGCAATCAGGTCATTAAAGAGGTTGCGCGCAAATTGTCCAAAGAAGCCGGTTCGACCAAAATGTTCGAAATTGCCGAGCGGCTGGAAACGGTGATGTGGCGTGTCAAGAAAATGTTCCCGAATCTGGACTGGTTTTCGGCGGTGTCGTATCACATGATGGACGTGCCGACGACGATGTTTACGCCCTTGTTCGTCATCGCGCGCACCTCCGGCTGGGCCGCGCACATCGTCGAGCAGCGTATCGACAATAAGATCATCCGGCCGTCGGCCAATTACGTCGGCCCGGAAGATTTGAAATTCACGCCGATCGCCAAGCGCAAATAGGATGTGGCATAAGCGTGCTGCATCGGTGTTCGCGCATTGACGCATCACATTAATACAACAGTTTGTATACACTTGCGGTTTTCCTCGTCGCCTGCGGGCATTGGAGCGCTATGACTTATTTTGCAAAACCGGTTATCGGTGCAGGTTTGCTGACGACGCTGGCCCTGTTGGCGGGCTGCGCATCGACGCCTTTGACTGTGAAAACACCGGTTACCGAGACCCGGCAAGCGCCCGGTGCGCTGGCGGCCGGATCGAGCCCGCTCTGGGTGCGGCAATTGATTGCCGGGCGATTCAATTGCGAGCTGAATAACAAAGTCGACATAAAAATGGGCGATGGCCAGCGCCATATCGATCTGACATGGAAGGGCCGCGTGTACGTCATGTTGCCGGTCACGACCTCGACCGGCGCCTTGCGTTTCGAAGATCGCGACAGCGGAATGATCTGGATTCAGATCCCGGCCAAGTCGATGCTGCTGAATTCGAAGCGCGGCGAGCAGGTCGCCAATGAATGCAAGGTATGAGTCGATTTTGAGTCGAACCAGGTAGACGATATCCGTTTTAATTTTCACCCGACAGGAAAGCCATGTCCGCAGCTATTTCAAACACTCGCCCAAAGTACGACAAAGTATTGCTCGACATCGTCGACTACGTCGCCAAATATAAAATCGATTCGAAAGTGGCCTACGATACGGCCCGCAATTGCCTGATCGATACCTTGGGTTGCGGCTTGGAAGCCTTGGAATATCCCGCCTGCAAGAAATTGATGGGCCCGATCGTGCCGGGCACCATCGTGCCGAACGGCGCCAAAGTGCCGGGCACGCAATTCCAGCTCGATCCGGTGCAGGCCGCATTCAATATCGGCGCGATGATTCGCTGGCTCGATTTCAACGACACCTGGCTGGCGGCGGAGTGGGGCCATCCTTCGGATAATCTGGGCGGTATTCTGGCGACCGCCGATTGGTTGTCGCGCAACGCCGTAGCCGTCGGCAAGAAGCCGCTGACCATGAAAG